>CAMDOP010000004.1 GCA_945903675.1 Crenothrix polyspora | reverse complement strand
TGCATCTAAGCTAAACAGATGAAATATGTTTTTTGCCAAATCCAAACCAACTACGTTACTATTCATTGTGGACTCCTCTTTGTCCTAGTTAATTTATTGGTGCATTATGACACCGTTGGGGCGGGGAGGAGTCCATGTCATCATCCTATAAAAGTCATGTAGGTTGGGCTGCGTGTTTTTCGCAACCCAACATTTTCATCAATCAATGTTGGGTTAACGATAAGGCCGTTAGCTCAAGCTACTGCCTAAGGTAATTCGCAAACAATAAAAACGCCCTATAGGATGTGCTGAGGAACGAAGCTCATCGTTCTATTTGGTGATGCGCTTCACTATCGTTCAGCACATCCTATAAACGTCATGTAGTCACGTAGGTTGGGCTGCGTGCTTTTTGCAACCCAACATTTTCATCAATCAATGTTGGGTTAACGATAAGGCCGTTAGCCCAACCTACCTCCTTAGTTTGCTTTTTGGTAATTGTAGCGATAGACATATTTGCCATAGCCGTAACCCGCGCCATAGCGCGATGAGTTTTCTGGTAAATCATTAAAGACGATGCCTTTCATGGTGACGCCGGATTGCGCCAAACGTTTAGTACATTGTTCTAATTCACGTAAAGGATGTTGCCCGGCTTTAGCCACCATTAAGGTCGCGCTGGCGATGCGGCCTATAATGCCTGCGTCGGTAACTGCCAAGATGGGTGGCGAATCAATAATAATATGGTCATATTGCTTAGCTAAGATTTTCAGTAACTGCTCAAAACGTTCATGTAATAACAGTTCTGACGGATTAGGTGGTATAGAACCTGTTGAAATAAAATCAATATTGGCAGCCGCTATATGTCTAACAGCTTGCTCTAGGCTGATACTATTAGAGATTAAATCAGATAGACCATTCTCTCTGGCAAGTCCTAAGCTCTGGTGTGTCAAACCTTTACGCAAGTCAGCGTCTATGAGTAGAATTTTTTTACCGGCATCGGCTAATACCACTGCCAGATTAATAGCCACGAAGGTTTTACCGATGCCAGGGCTAGGGCCGGTAATCATAATAATATTATTATGGGCTTCTAAGAACGCAAAGTGTAAGGTGGTGCGTAAACTCCTAAGGCTCTCTATGGCCAAGTCTTCTTTATGGGTTAACGCTAAAATAAAGGGCTGATCCTCATTTGGCTGAATGCCTTTAATGAGCTTGGCACTGAGTTTAGCTTGCTCATTACTATGAGGAATAGTGGCATACACCGGAATATTAAGATGTTTTTCAATTTGATCAGGATCTTCAATGCCTGTATGCATGGCTTTACGAATAAACACCCAAGCAATGCCTACCATTAAACCTAAAATAAAGGACACTAGGACGATAAGTGGTTTTTTAGGTTTTATAGGTTTTAAAGATAGCACTGCTTCGTCAATGATTCTGACATTACCTATAGTGCCCGATTTTGCAACTCTTAAGGTCTGGGCATTATTGAGCATAGTCGTATAAAGCTCAGTAGATACTTGCACATCGCTGGATAATCGGACGATCACTCGTTGGGTTTCGGGTAATAGTTCAATTTTTCTGTTGATGGCTTTGAGTTGCTCTTTTAGGCGGGCAATTTGTTTATCGGTGGCTATAATAACGGGATGTGATTCTGTAAAACGGCCCCTTAATTCATCTCTTTTTTGTTGTAATACGGTTAGTTGGGTATTAACGTCGACCACACCAGCGAGTACGGCTTCGGTTTCTATATCCAGATTAATAGAGCCTTTATTACCTCTAAAATCATTTAAAGCTTTGGTTGCAGCTTCAAGCTGATCTTTAATCAACGGCAATTGTTTATCTAAAAATTCTAGCGTGTTTTGTGATTCTTTAGATTTTTGCTCAACATTTTGTTTAACATAAATTTTAGTCACTTCATTGAGGGTTTGTGCGGCAAGCACAGGGTCAGCATCTTCTAGGGTGGCACTTAAAATACCGGTGGCTTTACCTTTTTCAGTGACGATTAGATTATTGTTTAATTCATCAATACTATTGCTTAACGATTGTTTATTGATGATAAATTCAGTGCCGGGGCGAGCTTTTAATACCGACACAAATATAGTCAATTTTTCTAAGCTTTCAGCTAGGGATTTGTTAATGGTTTTTCCAACCGCACCCTCAATGAGTTGTTCATCATCAGCCCATAAACTAAAGCGTCCTTGCTCACCTGCAATTAAAATTAATGGCTGGTCTGCCCAGTCTTTTGGCACTATCAAGTTGTCGATGCGGATAACTTCTCCGCCCCACGCATAGCTATCCAAACCGATCATAGACGAAGCAACTTCAGCGGTTTTGTTTTGTTTTTGAAAACGTCTAGCGATGGCTTTGCCGATAATAGGAAAGTATTTAGGTTCGGCAATAATATTCAGATTAAGGTTTTTAATGGCAGTCCCTAATACTAATCGTGATTTTATAATTTCAATCTCTGCTAAGGCAGGGGTTTTGGATTCCATCAATGAGGTTAAAGACCCTAAAGCATCTAATGCGTTGGATTTATCTTCAATTTGTAATAAAGTATCCGCTTTGTAAATAGGCGTATCTAATAAGGCTTTTGCTACGCCTAGTGCTAAAAAACATAGCGTTATTAATATAATGACATATTTAGCATCGACCACAGTGGCTACTAATTCGCCCAAATCAATCTCATCCTCTTCTTGAGAGGCTGGGTAGGTAGTGGGCGTCTGGCTGTTGGCTATGTGTGGACTAGTCATCGTCTGCTTAGTGCTCTATTTAATAGTGAGATCATCGTGGATTGCTCAGTGGTTTTGGATTTAACGTACCGTTAAAGACATTTAACAAGGTAACGGTGGGTTGAATTTGAGCGATAATTTGATTCCAACGGATACCTTCTGCTCTATCTACATAAAGAATATCGTGAGGCTCTAATGGAAAATGTTCAGCCAACAATAAAGCATCTGGTGACTTTGCATCCAGATGAAATATTTCTGGCTTATTAAGTCTGCCTCTAAAGACAAAAATACGTGAGGCATCGGCAGTGGTTTGATCAAAACCACCGGCTTCGCTTAAGCCCTCAGTTAAAGTCATGCGGCCCTTATTCATAATGACACTGCGTGAACGTCCGGCTCCTGTGCCGCCTACGGTATTTTCACCAAAAACAAATATCTTGTTAAATTGATTGTCGGCAACATTCAGCACATCCCCCTGTTTTAGTAATACATTTTGGGTGATGTCACCGCCTTCATAGAGTGCTAATAGATTGATGCTGTAAGTTTTTCCTTCACGAGCTAAAGTAATGTTTCGTAAGTCTGCCGTTTGGTTGTTGATGCCACCCGCATTATTAATGGCTTCCAGCACCGTTAGAGGAATATCTTTTAAGGTTTGAATGCCGGGTTGATGGACTTCCCCAACCACATAAACGCGTTGACTACGGTATGAGTTTACTCGCACATCTAATTGCACTCTTTCTATATACTGAGAGAGTTTTTCTGTGAGTTCGGTTCTGATATCTTCAACGGTTTTACCCGCGGCTTTGACTATGCCGACATAAGGATAAAAAAATGTACCATCTTCACCCACTACATTGCCGCCATTGATGAGGGTATTGCTGCCAGAACTACCGATACTGGTGACATTATTAGCACTGGCAATGCTCGTAGAAGAGCCGCCAAAAGGATTGGTTAATTCTGGATGCTCCCAAACCGTAATAATAAGAATATCGCGCGCACCAACCAAATATTGACTCGCACTTTCTTGTACAGGCATACCTTTAGTAGGTACTGAGCCAATACGATATTCAAAATAATTGTTGGCTACATTATCGTTTCCTAAGCTGCGATTATTTATATCATTTTCTAACTTAACAATTAAATTGGCATCAATCGTCTGAATATTAAGTTTTTTTAAAGTGGCCATATTATTTTCCTGAACCGGCAGCTTAATACTGGATTGCTCAGAAAATGGGTTCATGTGTTGACCTGGAATGACGGTGCAACTACTCAGATTGAGTAATATCAATATGGCAAATAACGCTGTTTTTTGCATAGTCGGGCTCAGTAAAGATAACGTTTTAATAGTAGTCTTGGTTATTAGGCAACAAGGCTTGTTGTTGGTTTTTTAATATTTATTGTTCTCACGCTCCGCGTCAATGCGCACAGTTAAACGAAACAGTTTGTATGGAGTGCTGAGCTTCAGCTATTGCCTTTTAAAACAGCTGAAGCAGTTTTACTCCAAGCAACTGAATTTCCCTGTCCAACTTTGTTCCTACATACCTAAATAAAAATTTATTGGTTCCTAATCGTAGTTCGTAGGTCGGATAAGCAACGCGCATCCGGCACAATTGGTGGATGCGCTCGGCTTATCCACCCTACATAATTTCAGCTCAGCCTTTTAAAACAGCTGAAGCTGTTTTACTCCAAGTACACAGATTACTTAACTGTGAATTATGAGCGCTCCGCGTGGAAACGATCTACATAACTCACTCAGTGGTTAAAGTTTTTCTAGCCACTGGTTAACGCCTTGATCTATCAGGCGCAGTACCGATTCGAATACCTCGTGATCTCTTTGGTAAGGATCGGGGATATCAAAGCCTCCCCATTCACCTAATCTAAAAACCTTGCCTTTTGCGCTAGGTTGTTTAGCTTCAATGGCCTGTTTGTGATCCGATTCCATTACTAAAATAATATCGGCTTTGTGTATCATCGTCTGACTTAGTTGGTCGGCTCTATGCTCAGAAATGTCTAGTCCTTTGGTCATCATCAGTTGCTTTGCTTTGGCATCGGCCGGGTGTCCAACCAATGCTCCAATACCTGCCGAACTAACTTTATAATTCCCCGGCTTTATAGCGGTCAATGCCGCTTTAAGTAGCGCCTCTGCCATAGGGCTGCGGCAGATATTACCTACACAAACTATGAGTATGTTATTAAACAAAAATGATCCTTTTGTTGTCGTGTCTTGTATTACTAAGGTAACTGGCAATAAATAAAATACGCCCATAGGATGTGCTGAACAAACTGAAGCGCATCACTATATTAAAACGATGCGCTTCACTTTGTTCAGCACATCCTATATAAGTTGTTGGTTAATGATTGCGTTTTACCTTACTCAATTTTTAGTAGTCGAATAACCACTTAACTCCATGAATCCCTGTCCAGTATGGCTGCCGCTTACTTTAATAGCACCTTCCCAATAAATGTTATAGCTAGACAAACTGGCATCGAATTCACTATCGTTAATGATGCTATGGGTCGTTAAGTCTAAATTTTTACTGGGAATGACTATTTTCCATGCTATAGGGTAATTAATGTCGGTTTTAGTGCTATGCCATAGTTGGCCTTTAGTCAGAGTAAAGTCCTTGTTGCTAAGTATTTCGGTAGTGCCATTCTTGGTATAACTGCCTGTATAAAGTATGGGTTGATTGGCTTTGTCACGTAATTGGTAAATCATGACATCACTTTGGTCATCTAGTTGTAAGCTAAACCAATCCCAAGATAATTGTGTGGTGAAAAAATCACCCCATTGATGATCAAACCAAGCAAGGCCTGTGACTGCTTCAGTTTGGCCATTAATGTGTAAGGTTCCCGTAATAGTCATACGCGTCCGTGAATAATAAAAACTACTGCCCGCAGCGCCTAAAGAAAGAACACCATCTTTGCCATGAAAGACGGGGGGCTGTGTACTCGTTAAGTTAAGCTTAAAGCTAAAATCAGGCGTAGAGGCGATTAATTGATCGCTACCGTTACCGCCCGCTACGCTCCAATTGTTGGTGGTAAAGTCAAAACGATTAACTGTGCCTACAGATAAATTACCTGCCGTACTGCGTTGATCTATGTAATGTTTCCCAGATTGTTGATCTGTTAAGGAAACATGATTAACCATCTGACTCATGCCGCTATTAACAAGAAAGAGACTGTCATGAAAGCTGTATTTCTTTCCTGACGCTGTTAATAAATGACCGTTGTAATACCACCATTCCATTTTAAGTAGATGGGGCGCATCATCCTCTGGTAAAGAAATTAAGCTGTTGCTCGCGGCTTTGGCTTCAAACCATAACGGCGGTTTTTTTTCTTTGAAGAGCTGGTAATAACTGCCTGCCACCATCATTAGCAATAAACTGATTATCACTAGGCTAAGCTTATTAGCTTTAAAATAGCCTATAGGTTTTTTATATTTAAGATGGGCGTGGTTCATGTTCATAAATCAATTCGGATTATAAGCGTTTTGAAATCTTGATTGATTAAATTCTTTTATATCTGCATCCGTCGCTTGATATCGTCTATCACCATGGCTACGTCGCTCTCTGACTCTTTGCTTATTAGTCATTGTCAATGATGAAGGCTTAATGATGCGCCGAGTATTAAGAACTCTTCGCTTATTGCTCGTGTTTTTTTGTAGATAGCGAGCGACTTTAAGCATTTTCCAAGTATGACTAAGGTTATATTGATAGCAGGCAAAAACCGTTATAAATAAACTAAACATTAACCACTCGGGTGCATTGAAAACAAGGTCTAGTGTTAAACCTGCTAAGGCTAATAGTAACGAAAATAATAAAATACTGACCAAAGTAGCCGATTGACTAAATCCCGCAATCGGTAATAGATGGTGCAAGTGTTCTCTATCAGGGGCAAAGGGTGAGCGCCCCTGTTTTATGCGCTGTATCATAATGGCAAAGGTATCTAACAAAGGACTCGCTATCAACCATAAGGCTGTTACTGGAGCTATGATGTTACGATCCCCTTGCGATGCTGAAATTATAAGGATGCAAATGGTAAAGCCAAGTAGCATACTGCCTGCGTCACCGAGAAAGACCATGGCTTTTTTTCGTCCTAGCGTCGGTAGGTTAAATAATAAAAAGCAGTGGTGGCGGCTGCAAGCACTAAACACAGTAATAAAAAGCTGGTGTAATGAGTCGTAACAAACAATAGAGACAAAACAAAATAAATAATCAACGAGGTGCCGCCTGCTAAACCATTAATCCCATCTATCATATTAAAGGCGTTGATGCCGCCTAAAATCGCAAATATGGTAAAGGGCGTAGAAAAGTGACCTAGTTGTATTTCACCTAGACCGAATAAATTGCCAAGGCTGGTAATCTCAATCCCGCCCCATTTGATCATGATTACTATGGCCACTATTTCAGTAAAAAAACGTAATTTAATATTCAGGTTTTTAAAGTCATCCAATAATCCTGTGGCGATAATAAGGGTAGTTGCTGTCAAAAAGCCCATATTGATAGTAGCCAACTTATTTTCTGTCAAAATAAAAAAAACCATACACAGGTAAATGGCTAAGCCACCTATTAAAGGTATGTCTCCGTTATGTTTTTTTCTGGTACTGGGTTTATCAATAAGGCCTATTTTTATGGCAATCGGCCTTAACACTAACAGACATGTGACTGTTATTAAAAAAGCACTGCTCATTAGCATGACTAATGTTGACTGTTCGAATTCGGTCATCGATGAGATCTCGTTACTATTAAAAAGCAGCGCTTTGCGAAAGAAAATTAGCTCAAAAACGCAGCTGGTTTATTGTTCCGCAGGGTCTGCGTCACTCTGCACAGTTAAGTATTCAATAAGTTTGGAGTAAAACAGCTTCAGCTGTTTTATCGAGTCCCGTAGACCGGATAAGCAACGCGCATCCGGCATAATCGGTGGATGCGCGTTGCTTATCCACATAACTTATTAGGTATTAAGGTAACTCGCAAAAAATAAAATATCCCCCTATAGGATGTGCTGAACAACTTGAAGCGCATTGCTTTATAGGCATGATGCGCATCACTATCGTTCAGCACATCCTATGAAAATGGGGGGTATTATTGCGTCTTACCTAAGTTCCCAATACTACATGTTCAATGGCACTCCATTCACCATGAGCGATGCTTTTGTCCCACCATCGCATTCTATATTCTCGCGTTTCATGAGTGTTACCTGTGGCTAAAGGACGCTCATCGTAATAGGGTTTTACGGTATCGATAGCAAGAAACACCCAGTCGCCATTATTAATACGACTTTCAATGAAAATGCCATCATGACCATATTTGTTAAAATCGATGCGTACTCGAACGCCGTTTACGCCTTGCTCAACCGTTATTGTTGGATCAGGTATAGGATGTTCTACGTTGCTGATTATAGCGATAATGCCTAAGTCATGGCCTATGGTTTCTGTATAGTTAGGATTTATTTTGATGCGCGCAATTTGATTGAATAAGCGTTTTTTAATGCCAGGCGCGACTATTTTTGGCGCATTTGTAAAAACAGAGGCTAAAGGGTAAGCTTCAATTTCGCTAGCGCTATCTTCTATAATATGGCGCTTAAAAGTAGTGGCTTTTTTTGCATCATTTTGCATGGCGGGATGCCAGGTTTGCATTAACCAAATATGACAAGTAATGTCATCTAAGGTGCTGGTGATTTCTTCTGGACTTATGTCACAGAGAGGTCCGATAAGGGGTAATCTTAAGGCGTAATGACTTAGCCAAACAACTTGATCTGCTTCGGTAACGGGAAAAAAACTATTATTATACATAAGGTTCGTGCTCCTAGTGGATAGTTTATTTAGGTTGCTTAAGTTATTGCGACTAATGTTAGGTGTTAATTTACATCTTTTGTTTGTCGCGTGTCAATAGACTTTTCAATACTGTTATGACGATATTATTCGTGTTTTATATATATTAATGGGGTATGGACGTTAAAAGCAGTAAATCGCTAAGGCTATTATTGAGCGTTATTGAACGTCGCTTAAGTGCAGTGGCTATTGTCAGCAGCATAGCTTATTCTGTCAACAGTAGTATTACGTATAAGCTTAAAGCTGCGATTAAAATTCATAGGTCTACGATTAACATTCGTAGGCTTGTGATTAAAATTCATAGGTCTACGATTAACATTCGTAGGACTGCGATTTAAATTCATAGGTCTACGATTAATATTCATAGATCTGCGATTACAATTCATAGGCATGCGTTGCCTTTGATTGGAGTTCTGTTGATTTTTATCGATGTTAAGTGACCCCAATATAGTTCTATATTAAGCATTAACGGTGTTACGCCAACATGGCTTAGCCTTCTTTTTTAAGCTGTAAAATTTATTGACACTATTTAGCCTTAATAATCATTAAGGCTCTAATGACGGCATGTGTCGCTGTAAAGAAATCTGACAGCGAAGACGGATATTGTTTATAAGTTCTATGACCTACTAAAAAGCCTCTTTGCTAAGGCTTTTTAGAGGTCGTAAAACGACTAGCTAATAGTAAAAGATTTTATAACGCTAGCTCTTTCGCTAGTAGGACTATGCGACAATTGCTTGCTCACGTTTGTTATGACGGTGCATATAACCTAAGCCTATAAAACCAAAGCCAAGTAGCAATAAGGTCGTTGGTTCAGGAATTTGGTATTGACCATTGTAGCTGCCATCTAAAGTTGCATAGCCGGTAGGTGTAGCTGAGAAGCCATACCGATATTGGCTGTTACCATTTAAGGTTACTTTCACCACCTCACTGGCTTGAGCATTAATTGGAGCAGTTACTTGCCCGGCAAACAAGATATTAAGGAAATTGGACGCATTGAGTAAGCCATCTAGCCCCACTTTAATTTGACCATCAACTAGATTGATAGTAGCAATGTTGGGATCGCTGGCTAGTCGCCAAGCTTCTATCCCAAGTGCTGTTGGTCGATTAAGAAAGTAATCAGTAGCTGTATCTAATTCACCAGAGGATAGGGTTATGCCTACAGAATTGCCTGCCGCTGTAATATAATTACGCGCTAAAGCCTCACCGTTGGCTCTCCAATCTATTTCCAAAGGATTGCTAAAGGTTGCTGTAGATCCACCGGCAAAAGTAACGGTCATTGTCGTTTGATCATTAGGTGCTAAGAATGAACCTAATTCTACGTTACCCCGTACGCTGTTATCCATTAATATGTCTTTTACATCGGTATAAGTAGAAGGAATCACTGGCTCTAAAATCCCCTGTGTTGTTTCTTTATAAACTTGGTAGCTGCCGCCGGTAATCGTTATGTCGCATATAGTTGGTCCGCATGTTGGGACAGCAAATGCTTGTGCGCCTAAGGGCGTTAACAAAGCGATGGAGGTAAATAAGGTTACTAAATATTTAAGTTTCATGATGACACACTCGCTATAAGAAATAAATTTGAACGGTTGTTGTGACTAGGTTAAAAATCGAAAACTAATGATTAGTCTATTTGGTTTTTAGCGCTAGCTCACTTATTCATAAAGCAATTATTAGGCCCAATGTTTGTTTTAAAATTAATAATAAATTTTTTCATTATAGAACATGTGGTTACGGGCGGCGTTTATTACGGCTTGCGTTAATGGCTTGGCCGTAGACATAATAAATAAACAAAACTGTAAAAAATTCTGACAGCTAAAAGTAGGGGATCTTATATGCCGCTATTAATATGAGCAATTTAGTACCTTCATATATCGCAACAGCTAGTTCTAAAAATTATGTCAGCTGCTTAGTCAGGAACTCTATTAAATAGTTCAATAGCGATGAGATTGTTGGTTGATACGTGAGTCATCGTCGGAGATAAGTTATTTCGCTAATAGATGGGTATTTAAATAGCGACAATACTTTTCTTGTTAAGTCTTCGAATGAAATGAGGCGGGCTTAGTTGACTCTTTAACTAAGCAGTCTAAATCCTTCTGCATATTAATGATCTCATCGCTGGCTTAAAAAGGCAGAGAAATATTGTTAGATAAAAATATTCTATAATTAAATTAAAATGTTTTTTGCACTACTTATATTTTTAGTGCTAACATGACCCGCGGTTAAAGTTTGAGTCGGCTTCCTTAGTGAAGCTGGGTTTTGTAAAGCCAGCAAATGCTGGTAATTTTTTTAGTTTAAAAGAGTGAAATATGTCAGATCAAGTTGTAGGTACCGTTAAGTGGTTCAATGATGAAAAAGGTTTCGGATTTATTGAGCAGGAAGGTGGAAAAGATGTTTTTGTACACCACAGTGCAATTAACGGCGCCGGCCGCAAAACATTGCGCGAAGGCCAAAAAGTTACTATGGAAGTGACTGTAGGTCAAAAAGGACCGCAAGCTGAGAATGTAACCCCAGCGTAATAAATTTGTAAACCGAATTCCATCGCTAGCGAGTGTTGGGATTCGGATTTATTTAGGTTTATTAGATTTAATCCGGATTATGCAATTCTTGCAAGTCTATCTCGTTATGAAAAATATAAGTTAAGTGACTGCTTATCTGTCTGCATTAAACATAATCTTATAGTTAAGATTTTACTGCGGCTTTTATAATAATGAATTTAGCGTTGGCGGCAATAACATGATGATTGCCAAATAAGCGTTGAAGTTGACTATGATAATTCAAATGACGATTCCCAATCACCCATAATTCCCCACCTTTTCTTAATACTCTTCTGGATTGTACAAATAAGCTGACGGCAATTTGATCGCCGACGGTGTGCTGTTGATGAAACGGAGGATTACAAAGAATAAGATCGGCTGAGCTTGCTTCAAAATCACAAAGCCCATCACCCACTGTAAAAGTAGCAGGGCGATTGAGTTCATAGGCACGGGAGAAATTATCTTTAGCTGATGCCACGGCCATAAAGGATTCGTCTACAAAATGTAGTGTCGCTAAGGGATTGCGTTCAGCAGCCATTAAACCCAAAAGACCATTACCACAACCCAAGTCAATAATATCTCGGATAGCCGGTTTGATGGGGAGATGTTCAAGAAAAAAACGCGTACCTATATCCAATCTTTCGCGCGAAAACACATTAGCATGATTACTAATTAAATAATCCGAATTTTCTAGCGTGTAGTAAACGGGATAAGGATTAGTGAAAAGAGCTTTATTCATATCAGGCCTAGCGCTTATGAGCCTCGCTTTTTTTCTGGCTAGTGAGGTCGTAGTAGGACCGATCAAGCGTTCTAGCATAGTCCAAAGTGCACTCGGTAGCACTTTTATCATGCCCGCCAAAATAACTTGGCTGTTGGGGTTTAGATGTGGGCGTATACGAATTAACTGATCTTCTAGTAAGGCTAAGGTTTTAGGCGCTTTAATGAGCACAATGTCAAATACGCCTTGCAAAGGTTCTAGGCTATTAATTAATTGAACTTGCTGCAGCGAAATGCCATTTTCGATCAAATTAAGTCGTGTTGCCTGTTGAGATAAATAAGAATCTGAAAAAGCCTGTGGTTGAAATGAACTCAAGGCTACGGCTAAAGCACCGAAGTTATCATTAACAATTAAAATTCGAGGCTCTGTAAGGCTTGGTAAAGTTTCTGCAACAGTATCGAGTAAGTATTCATCGGCCGCATCCCAGGCTTGTAAAAGTTCTAAGGGGCGCTTGGGTAAGCGCTGCAGAGTAAATTCGCCTAGTTTAACTTTTAACAGTTGTTCAGATGGGTTGGTCATAGATTAACGTTTTAGGCGCGTGCCATATATTTTCCGGTTTCAGTATTAACCTTAATGAGCTCGTCGGTTTCTAAATATTCTGGTACTTGTACTTCTACACCGGTGGTTAATCTCGCTGTTTTAGTTCGACTTGATGCCGATGCGCCTTTAATACAGGGAGCTGTTTCTACGATGGCTAAAATAACTGAGCTAGGTAGTTCAATGCCGAATACTTCATCATCAATTAATAAAGCGACGATGCCTTCTAGACCTTCAGTTAAATAGTCAACTTGATCGTCTAATTCGTCACGACCTAAGCTGTATTGAGTGTAATCTTCCATATTCATGAAAATATAGTGCTCACCATCAACATAAGAGAACTGTACTTTAGCCCTGACTAGGTCGGTATCTTTTAAGAAATCATCACCTTTTAGTGACTCATCTAGTTTTTGTCCGGTTTTAAGATTAGTAAAGCGAATTTTATACAAGGTTGATGCGCCTCGTGATGAGGGGCTTTTGGCGTCAACATGTTTGACTGCATGTGGAATGCCATTAATTTCAACTACCATACCTCGTTTTAAATCACTTGCCTTGGCCACGCGTATCTCCTGAGTCAGTTAATGTTGCTTTTAGTCGATCAACAACCTAATTAGTAAAGCGATAGTTATTATAACCCAAGTTGCCAGTTTAAGGCCGCCTAGAGCAGAACGATGAATTATTTTTATACCTAGAGACCTGCCGTAAAATGGCGTGTTAGGGGAATTACTGCTGAAATGACTCTAACTTATTTTATGTTAATTAGCAGCGGCTATTGCCAAGTTAAGTATTCACGGTTATGCTCTTACACCATGAACCAATATCTATTTGTTCCAGAAAAAATCTATGTAACGTCTGAAAAATATACAGACGTTGTTGTCGCTGCAATAGGAATAAGCCAGCGATGTTTGGCATGGGGTTTAATCAGTATTCTGGGATTGTCATTGGCAGGCCAGTCTTCAATGGCTAGTGCTGCTTTAGAGCAGAATTTAGGTGTTAATCAACATCTCAATACTCAGCTTACCAGAGAGCATGACTTTAGAATGATGTTGTTTAAGCCAGTAAAGCAGCAGTACTCAGGCGATGTTTGGGAGCGTATTCGTTTGGAAATGAAAATTCCTAGGCCTCGAGGGCCGACTCAAGAGGCTATCTTAAATAATCACCTATCAATTCCGTCTACCTTAAGGCGCATGAACCAAGAAGTAAGTGCGCAATCAATTCAAAGTTCAGATGCCTGGCATAATGTGAGGCCTGCGCCAGCAGTACCACCTATGTATAATTATACGGCTTATGGGCGTTTAAGATTTAATGGCGCTGTGGCTTTAAAGCGCGAAAACATAGACGATAATTCTACTAGCTCTAGGGTGTCTGATAATATCCAGTCTAAAAAATGGGTTGCTAATCAAATGCGCCAGCATAATTCTATTGAGTCGAGTTTGGCTTTAGATGAGGGTGCTCAGTCTAAGCTCAATAATCACTATGATCGAGTTAATAAACATATTATTTGGTACAGTCAGCATACCCATTATTTGCAGCAAGTATCTCAACGAGCTCAACCCTATTTATTTCACATCGTAGAGAGCTTGAGTCAACAGCAGTTACCGGCCGAATTGGCGTTGTTACCGATAGTCGAAAGTGCTTATCAAGCTAAAGCTTTATCACCCAAAAGTGCAGCTGGACTTTGGCAGTTTATGCCGAGTACGGGTCATGATCTCGATTTATATCAAACCACACATTATGATGCCCGATTAGATATTGAGGCCTCCACGCAAGCGGCTATTTGTTATTTATCCTTTCTAAAACAACATTACAATGGTGATTGGCTATTGGCTCTAGCAGCCTATAACGGTGGTTTAGGTATGGTCGATAACGCCATAGAGCGTAATGTGGCAGCAGGACAGGGCGCTGATTATTGGTCTTTACAATTACCTGAGGAAACAAAGGCGTATGTGCCTAAGTTTCTGGCTTTATCCAGTATCTTTGCAAATCCTAAGGCCTTTGGTTTAAATTTAACACCGGTTAAAAATGAAGCTTATTTTGTTAAGGTGCATATTGATAATCAGTATGATGTAGCTTATTTAGCAGCCAAAGAAGTGAATGAGGTCGCAAACTTGTCCGATTTAAGTGCTGAGCATTTTAAGCGCCTTAATTCTGGATATGTTAAGACTAAATTAGCGGCGCAGGGGCCCTTTACCTTTTTTATGCCTAGGGCTAACGCTCTACAATTACGTCAACGTTTATCAAGCATTGCTCAATTTTTTAATAAACCTGTGGCTATGGCCGCTATCAATACTTCGCTGTCGCTAAACAAATCATTGCTGTTTAAGACCGAAACTAAGACGTCATTGTCATTATGGCCTGAACAGTTAAGTGCAGGTAGTGTTGTAGAAGCTAAATTATTGCGTTAACTATGGCTCTAAAAAGGCTCTGATGGCGGAAATACCTTGTCCACCCGCTAATCGTGCATCGACTAAATTAGATTCTGCAAGACCGCCTAAGGCGTAAGCAGGTAGGTTGGTTTGAGTGACTAAGTGGGTAAACTGTTCCCAGCCTAAAGGCTGTGTATCTGGGTGAGATTTTGTTTTTAATACGGGTGCCAGTACTACAAAATCGACGCCTATTTGTTGAGCATGTTGTAATTCTAAAAGATTATGACAAGAAGCTGCTAGCCATGCTGATGAGCATAAATAGCTTGGTCGCTTGCTGAGCGACATTAAGTCTTTACTGGTTAAATGTAAGCCGTCCAGTGCATAAGTCTGAGTATTATTGACGGAGGAATTAATTAATAAGCGTGCGCCCTGCTTTTGGCATAAAGGATAAGCCTGTTTAAAAAAAAGGCTAAGTTCCTCAGCGCTAGCATTTTTTAAGCGTAACTGGATGAGTTTAATGCCTCGGTTTAATAGATGAACTAGATTGCTTAACGATTGAACCTCATCAGTATCGTCCAAAATAGCATAATAACTGGGAAGTTGTGCGGCCATCATGATGGCTTGATTAGCGGCGGGAAATTGATAATTTGTCAGCTCATCCGCTGCGACCCATTTAATAGTTTGTCCCTCATTGCCTTTGGCTTCACCTGTAAACTGTTCGACTAAGAATACATGTAATTGTACCGTTAACTCAGGATAGCGATGCTTAATGGTTATTAGCGGTATTGGTGCAAGCACCGTAATAGCTAATTCTTCGTTAAGTTCACGAATTAAAGCCTGATTCGCAGTTTCGCCAGATTCAAGCTTGCCGCCAGGAAACTCCCATAAGCCACCTTGATGTAAGGAGGGTTTGCGTAAGGAAATTAAAATTTGTCCATGGGTATTCTTTATGACACCGACAGCAACGTGGAGAGTTTTCATGGCAAAGGTTAAAAAAGGTAAAGGGTTAAAGGCTAAAGCGGGACGGGGTTTACAATCCCCGCATCGTATTATATCGTTCCCACGCTCCGCGTGGGAACCAAGCTGCTAGCGCTCTGCGCTAAATACCTCCCAAGCAGAATGGCCATAAAATGCATACTGTCAAAAATAAAATACAAGCGTAAATATATGCAGCTTTAGACGCAGAGCGTCTAGGGCTGCATTCCCACGCGGAGCGTGGGAACGATAAACAAATAGGTAAAGGGGTAAAGGCTAAAGCGGGACAGGTCGCGACATGTCCCGATGCGGGCTTTGCCTATATTTAAGTACGGTACTCAGCATTAATCTTTACGTAATCATAAGATAAATCACAAGTTAATACTTCCTGAATGGCATTGCCGCGACCTAGTTTGACGGTTACGGTAATTTCTTCTTCATTCATCACTTGTTGACCGGCTTCTTCAGTGTAATCTAAGGCGCGTCCACCGGATCTTACTATGCACACCTCATTTAGAAAAAGTTGCACGTTTTCCAGTACCATGTCTTCTATGCCTGAGCGACCTACAGCGGCTAATATGCGACCCCAATTGGGGTCGCTGGCAAAGAATGCGGTTTTTACTAAGGGTGAGTGGGCAATGGTTTTACCAACACGCACAGCTTCTTCGTCATTAAGCGCTTCTTCAACGACGATACGGATCAGTTTAGTGGCGCCTTCACCATCTCTTACTATGGCTTCTGCTAATTGTTTGCAAACATCCATTAGGCCGGCAGCAAAAATAGCATAGTGCTCACTGTCTGCAGTAATTTCTGGGGCGCTTGAACAACCACTAGCCATGACCACACAGGCATCATTGGTGGAAGTGTCGCCATCAACAGTAATGCGATTGAAGGATTGTTCAACCGCTACACTTAAACACTGTTGCAGTAATATTTGCTCGATTTTTGCATCGGTGGCGATAAAGCCGAGCATGGTCGCCATATTAGGTTGTATCATGCCAGCGCCTTTGGAAATGCCATTAATAGTAATGGTCTGTCCGTCAATACTGATGGTCTTGCTGACACCTTTGGGAAAGGTGTCGGTGGTCATAATGGCGCGAGCGGCTAGTTCCCAATGATCTATTTGCAGATTTTTGATAGCCAGAGGCAGTGCTGCTGTTAGTTTGGCAACAGGTAAGGGTTGTCCAATAACGCCCGTAGAAAAAGGCAATATTTGTTGAGCATGACCGCCAGTCACTTTGGCTAGTTCAGCACAAGAATAGCGCGCATTTTGCATGCCTTGTTCACCCGTTCCAGCATTGGCATTACCCGAATTAATGAGTAACCAGCGGGGCTGGTGAGCTAAATGCGCTTTTGCAATATGTACTGGTGCTGCACAAAAGGCGTTTTGAGTAAATACAGCGGCACAGGTAGAATCTTCAGTCATTTGTATAACTAAAATGTCATCTTTGATAGTTTGTTTTATACCTGCACAAGCTGTGCCTAGCGTTATCCCTTTAACATTAAGCATGTTTGGGAAGTCACATTGTCCTACCGCCATGAGTTAGCCCTCGTTATGTTTGAAAAATAGAATGACGTTATTAATTTTATTGATGTTGAGTTTAATTAACTGACATTGTTTGCTTAAGGTCGCTAATAACTCAGGTTCTGTACTTAGGGTAAAAGGTAAAATAACTTCTACTTCTATCTGTCCGTTTAAATAATGAATTCTGAAGTCATCTATAGCCGGTTTAATAATGGCTAAGTATTCATCTAAGATTTCTTGTACTTCAAGACGAGTTAGAGGTTTGTTGATTTCATATAAGGCTTCATCATCTTCAGGGTCGACATGTACTAAAACATCAATAACATCATCAAAGCAGTTAATTAATTCATCTCGAACAATGTCGCTTATAGTATGGCCTTCAGATACAGTAATCCGAGGGTCGACTATGATGTGCGCATCGATAAGCGCGTCTTCGCCCATTTGACGACTACGTAATAAATGAATGCCTTCGACGCCATCAATACCCATAATTGTTGTACGAATTTCGTTAAGTAGCTTGGGAGGCAGAGAGGTGTCAACGAGTTCTTTGATGCTATTTAGTACCAAGTTTAAACCAATTTTTGCGACCATCAAGGCTACCAAGATGGCGGCGAGTGCATCAGCGAGAGGATAACCTAACATGACTGCGCCTATGCCAAACAAAACCACGACTGATGAAATAGCATCACTGCGTTGGTGCCAAGCATTGGCCATTAACAACTTGGAGCGTGTTTTTTTTGCGATAGTTTTGGTGTAATGATAGAGCCATTCATTAATAAGAATGGATGTCGCAGCAATCGCTAAGCCCAATGGTTGAGGAGTAGGCAGATTCTCTGGGTTGTTCAAGTGCTCTATGACTGACCATGAAATACCACCACCTATGGCGATTAAGCTGACACCTAAAAGAACAGTTGCGATGGTTTCAAAGCGTCGATGTCCGTAAGGATGTTCATGGTCGGCTTCACGACTGCCCAATCTGACCGCAATGATGACTAATAAGTCGCTGAGTAAATCAGATAATGAATGTATGCCGTCGGCGATTAAGGCTGCTGATTGAAAGAGTATGCCGAAACTAATTTTGATGGTGGTTTGAAAGATATTGACGACTGCGCCAACATAACTTGCTTTCGCTTTTAGTTTTTTGATACGCGTTGCTTCAGATATGTCAATCATGAGGAACCTACTTCCAATAGAATAGTGTATTCATGATTTCCAGATGTTGCCTCTATGACTTTATGGCCATTTATACGGCACCAGGCAGGAATATCTTGCATGACCCCAGGATCGGTACAAATCACTTCAAGGCGGTCGCCGACCTTGAGTTGTTTGACTTTATCTTGAGTGCGGATAACCGGAAGTGGGCATAGCAAACGACGTGCGGTGAGGGTTTCTATAGTCATAATGGCAGTGGGTTAAAGATTAAAAGGCTCAAGGCAAAAAGTGATGTAATGAGCTTTTGCTAGCAGCCTGTTATACATACCATGCTTTGGGCATGTCTTCTTCTCTTATCGGTTTAACTTGTAGGGTTCGTTCTGAGCCATCTAACATAGTGACATCAACATCTACTTGCTCAGCCTCTCGGCCTTGGCCAAATCTAGCGGTTATTTGTGCGGCTAAATATAAATCTTCTGCAGAGGGTGTGCCGTCTATTAATACCAGAGGGCCTCGATGACTTACGCTGATCATGCTGATGAATTCATTTTTATAGCCTTGCAAAAAGCGACCTTCACCTTCTTCACGGGCAACAATGAGTTTGAAATTGGGCTGTGGGCGTATGTGACGACCGACTTTTAAGAGCATAACGTCGTCGAGTTGATATTCTTTATGGCCTTGAGATTTCCATAAATCGACCAGCTTGGCTGAATAACTCTTATCGGTTAAAAAACAGCAACCGCCAGCAGGTTGAGAATAATCATCAATACCAAATTGTTCTGCCATCGCTATTTGTGGCTTGCGTGAGCGTCCAGTAATATCATGTAGTTTTTCTCGATCTACCCAGCCTTCGCGTTCTGGTAATGTTGCAGGTAGATTTTTAGCGCATAAAGGTCGTAACAATAGATCATCTGCACCAGATTCTTTGGCAACTATAGGCATAGTTGCTTTGCGTTGTGACATGGGGCGCTGACCTATCACTTCACCGGTAATGATAAAGTCAAAGTCATTTTCTACTATCCATTGCTTCGCTTTATTAACCATGAAAATTTTGCAATCCAAGCAAGGATTCATGTGTGCGCCATAGCCGTGCTTTGGGTTAATCAGCACATTTTTATATTCTTCGATAACATCAACAATATGTAGCTTCATGCCTAACTGTTCGGCAACCCATAAGGAGTTATTACGTTTAGGCTTGGCTTTGTCTTTTTCACGAATAGCATGGGTATGTCCTTCGACACAAAAGCCAGTAAAAAAATTGATGCCTTCTACATGAACGCCTTGTTCCATGATAGTTTTTGCGGCTAGCATTGAATCTAAACCGCCAGAAATTAGGGCGATTGCTTTACGTTGTTTACTCATGACACTCGTAGTCTTAAAAAATCAGAGCATTATACGCGCTTATCTTAAATGCCCTAGTTGAGCATTCCAAACTCTGTTAAAAAACTATTTATAAGCTATAATCAACCCCTTTTTTATTGCCTAATCTATAGCCGTCGTGATTAATAACAAGTTATCAACTTTTCAGGGACTTATTCTAGCTTTACAAGAATATTGGTCGAGTCAGGGCTGTATCTTATTACAACCCTTGGATCAGGAAGTAGGTGCGGGGACGTTTCATCCCGCTACTTTTTTAAGAGCTATCGGTCCTGAGCCTTGGAATGCTGCGTATGTACAACCATCACGTCGTCCTACCGACGGTCGTTTTGGTGAAAATCCTAACCGCTTGCAGCATTATTACCAGTTTCAAGTGGTCTTAAAGCCTTCTCCAGACGCTATTCAAGAGTTGTATTTAGGTTCATTGCGTCATTTAGGTTTAGATTTGCTAGAACATGATATCCGTTTTGTCGAAGATAATTGGGAGTCACCTACATTGGGCGCGTGGGGCTTAGGCTGGGAAGTCTGGTTAAATGGCATGGAAGTGACACAGTTTACTTATTTTCAGCAAGTCGGTGGTTTGGAATGCCGCCCCATTACTGGAGAAATTACTTACGGTTTAGAGCGTATTGCTATGTATTTACAAGGCGTTGATAGTGTTTATGACCTAGTGTGGACTAAGGGTCCATTTGGCGTTGTAACCTATGGCGATGTATTTCATCAAAATGAAGTGGAAATGTCGGCTTACAATTTTGAGCATGCTAACGTTGAATTTTTGTTTAAATGTTTCGAGACCTACGAACAAGAATGTCAGAAGCTTATAGTGCTTAATTTGCCCTTGCCTGCTTATGAAATGGTATTGAAAGCATCACATACCTTTAATTTACTCGATGCTCGCCATGCTATTTCGGTCACTGAACGCCAACGTTATATATTAAGAGTGAGGGCTCTCTCTAGGTCAGTTGCTGAAGCTTATTATGCACGTCGTGAATCACTGGGCTTTCCGATGTTAACAGAGCAAGGAGCATAAGATGGCCACAAGCAAACATTTACTTTTTGAATTAGGTTCAGAAGAGTTACCCCCTAAAACATTACTTAAGCTCAGCAATGCTTTGTTAGCTGGTATTGTTCAAGGCTTAGCGTCTGCTGAATTGACATTTTCCAGTAGCAAGGCTTATGCAACACCTAGGCGCTTAGCTGTTTTTGTTGAAAATTTGGCCGTCAAGCAACCTGATAAAATAGTTGAAAAACGAGGTCCAGCCATACAGGCGGCCTTTGCAGTAGACGGCACGCCCAGTAAGGCGGCATTAGGTTTTGCAGATAGTTGTGGTACTAGCTTTGATCAGTTAGAGCGATTAAAAACTGATAAAGGTGAATGGTTAACGTTTACTCAGTCGGTTGAAGGTCAGTCTACAGAGCAGCTTATCCCCGACATAATTCGACAAAGTATTGCAAATCTACCTATAGCCAAACGTATGCGTTGGGGTAGCTTTAATACGGAATTTGTAAGGCCTGTGCATTGGGCGGTCTTGCTTTATGGTCATACGGTTATTGATGCTGAAATATTAGGTCTTAAAACTGGCGATACAACCTCCGGTCACCGATTTCATGCGCCACAAAAAATAACGATTAATAAACCTGAAGACTATCAATCTATTTTATTGACACAGGGTAAAGTTATTGTTGATTTCGAACAAAGAAAATTGTTAATACGAGATGCTGCACAAGCAGCAGCTACAGCAGTCAATGGTATCGCTCATATAGAAGAAGATTTGCTGGAAGAGATTGCAGCGTTGAACGAATGGCCGGTGCCAATTACGGGTTGTTTTGATGTGCGATTTCTACAATTACCTGCCGAAGTATTGATTACTACCATGCAAACCAACCAGAAATATTTTCCGGTTAAGAATGCTGACGGTAGTTTGTTGGCTAATTTTATTACCTTTAGTAATATCGAAAGTAGTCATCCTAAATCTATACAGCATGGTAACGAGCGCGTTGTAACGCCTCGTTTAGCCGATGCAGAATTTTTCTGGAATCAAGATAGAAAGAAAAGTTTGGAAGGTCGTGTAGAAAGTCTAGGTACCATTGTATTTCAAGAAAAATTAGGTACGGTTGCAGATAAGACGCATCGAGTTATTAAATTAGCGGCTTTTATTGCTCACAAACTTAATGCTAATGTTGAGTTAGCTAAGCGTGCTGCGTTATTAGCAAAGACTGATTTAATGACAGAAATGGTGGGTGAGTTTGCTAATCTGCAGGGCTTAATGGGGCGTTATTATGCACTGGTTGAAGGTGAAGCCCCCGAAGTTGCCTGGGCACTAGAAGAACAATATTTTCCTAAGCAATCGGGTAGTGAGACGGCTAATAGTTCAATTGGCCAAATCTTGGCGATAGCTGAAAAGGTCGATACGCTCACGGGTATTTTCAGCGCAGGTTTGATTCCGACCGGTGATAAAGATCCTTATGCCTTGCGTAGAGCCGCACTAGGTATTTTACGTACCTTAATCGAAAATAATCTAACCTTAGATATTTGTGAATTAATCGAATTTTCTTTGGATATCTATACTCATAGCTTCGATGAGGCCGCGACTCAGATTGCGGTGATTGACTTTATATTTGATCGATTAAAAGGTTACTGCTTAGATAAAGGTTATAGTGCAGACGAGTTTGATGCGGTGATAACGGTTAAACCCAATGATCCATTAGATTTTATGCGCCGATTAGCTGCGGTAAAGGCATTTAGACAATTGCCAGAAGCCGAAAGCTTAGCGGCCGCTAATAAACGTATACGTAATATTTTAAGAAAATCAGAGTCGCCAGCTTCCGACACGGTAGGTGCGTTGATTGAACCTGCTGAGTTGCAGTTGTTGAAGAGTGCAAATTTAGCAGCGATTGCTATTGCACCTTTGCTTGCGCAGCACGATTACGCTGCGACTTTAACCTATTTAGCGGCATTACGTCAGGAGGTTGATGCCTTTTTTGATGGTGTTATGGTGATGTGTGATGATCTTGAATTACGCGCGCATCGCCTGGCTTTGCTGAATCTGTTGTCGGAGCAGTTTTTAACCTGCGCAGATATTTCTAAGTTACAGTCGTGAATATTCATGATTGGGTTAAGATGTTTAGTCTAGCTCAGTGTTTAATGGAAATAATCTGATCTCGCTCATGCCCAAACAACGCTATGTTTTATTGGATCGAGATGGTGTCATTAATCGCGATAGTGATGACTTTATAAAGTCTCCAGAAGAATGGCTGCCCATAGAGGGTAGTCTTGAGGCGATTGCTCTGCTGAACGCTTGCGGTTATAAAGTTGTTGTTGTGACTAATCAATCAGGTGTGGAGAGGGGCTTGTTTGATGCGGCGATGCTAGAAAAAATTCACGATAAAATGCACCGATTGGTTAATGAAAAAGGCGGTGTTATTTCAGCGGTCTATTATTGTCCCCATGGCCCTGATAGTCATTGCGAGTGTCGCAAACCTAAAGCGGGTTTGCTAAAGGCCTTTGCTGCTGAATTTGATGCCGATTTGACAACGATTGCCGTCGTTGGTGACTCCTTGCGTGATTTGCAAGCTGCAGTAGCGGTAGATGCGCAACCGATATTGGTTAAGACAGGTAAGGGGCAGCAAACTTTAACCAATAATCCACAATTTAATAGTCTTGTTTTTGAGAATTTATATGAAGCAGCAAAATACATCACAGCCAGACCTGAGGCCTAAAAACTATATAGGTTCGACCTTGTTATTTGTCGGGATTTTTGTAACGGCGACTATGGTTGGAATATTACTGATTTTAGGTATGCTAACCACGTTTAAAATACGTTGGAAAATTGGCTATGCTTGGTGCGCCATCATCAGTTGGATGACTAAGGTTTTTTGCGGCCTTACTTTTGAAGTTGAAGGCATGGAGAACTTTGATCCTAAGCAGCCAGCGATTATCTTGAGTAATCATCAATCTGCTTGGGAAACTTTAGCTTTAAGATATATTTTGCCTCCTCACTCGGTGGTTATTAAGCGAGAATTACTCTATTTACCCATTTGGGGCTGGTCATTGCTAACCTTAAAGTCCATCGTCATCAATCGTAAGAATCAACGCGCATCGTTACGTTCTTTACTCGAGCAGGGGTCAAGATATTTAAATGAGGGTTTGTGGGTGCTTATTTTTCCTGAAGGTACGCGAGCCCCTGCACGCGAAGTATTAAAGTTTAATATTGGTGGCGCCATGTTAGCCCATAAAACTGGCTTTCCAGTAATACCTGTAGTCCATAATGCGGGAGATTTTTGGCCTCGTTATAGTTTTTTTAAGTATCCAGGTGTTATTAAATTAAAAATTGGCCCTGTTATTGAAAGTAAAGGCCGTAAAGTCTCTGAAATTAATGCTGAAGCAGAAAAGTGGATAGCTCAAACACTCAAGAATATGTAAAGCTTTCGACGTCAGTCTTATTAGATATGCGTATAATCTCCTAACTAATCATCCAGAATGGTATCTTAATGAAAAAATTACTACTTATTTCTCTAGTTGCATTTTTGCTGTCGGCTTGTGCCGATAGAAATCAATACGAACAAGCAATATTAGAGCAAATGCAAAAAGAACAAGATCTTAAAGATTATAAGATAACACCTGAATACATGACTAAGTGTGTATTGGAAAGTACAACCCAAAATATGCCAGGTATTTTTTCATTAGATCCTAAGCGCTTAACAGCTTATCGTAACTACACAAAAATGCTAACACTAGATAAGTCTCCTGATCCTAAAAAGACCTTAGAAGAATTGCGTACTGAATTTGGTTCGGCTAGAGATTTAGCCGAAGCCCATAGTAATTATACTGAAAGCTTAGTTGAGTGTTATTCCGTGGTAATTTCAAAATCTGAAGAAGTCGCGAAAGAAGACGCAGCCAAGACAGCTGAAAAAATCGATAAAGAAAAACAATAAGCTTGCTTAAAATAAAGGCCTTCTAGCATTGATCAGGTTGATTATTGCTAGGGTCAGTAACTGATTGGTGCTTAGGAAAAGCGGCTACCAATTTAAGACGGGACACTAGCTTAATCGTTCACTTTTAGACAAGGTTCTTCTAAGCGCAGGCAAAGGGCAAAGGGTTAAACCTAGTTCTGTCACGCCTTAAATTACTGCCTTCTAGGCTTAATCTTTCGCACTTCATCTTGCGTCTGCGCTGAAGCTGTCCCGCTTAAGTTGGTAGCTGGGAAAGCGAATTAGTAGAAGAATATATTGTATTTAATATATAAATAACTTGCTAAATACTGATAAGTCTTTATACTTGTTCAAATCAATCGCGGGGTGGAGCAGCTTGGTAGCTCGTCGGGCTCATAACCCGAAGGTCGTAGGTTCAAATCCTGCCCCCGCTACCAGATTTTAGAACCCCATTTTGGGGTTTTTTATTTTCTAGGCTTTGGGTATTTGGAAGCTTAATATAATGATTGTTTATGGAAGAGCCTTTGGCTCTTTTTTTTTGTTCGAAAATAAGTGAGGAAATAATGAAGCAGGCTCCCGAACATTTGATTAATTTAATCGAGCCAATTATTGAGGGTTTAGGTTATGAATGTGTGGGTATTGATTATAATCCTCATCCAAAACACGGTTTGTTAAGGATTTATATTGATAGCGAAAATGGAATTTTGGTTGAAGACTGTTCTAAAGTAAGTCACCAAATTAGTGGTGTTTTGGATGTGGAGGATCCCATACAAGGCAATTATCACTTAGAGGTTTCTTCTCCAGGTTCAGAACGACCCTTATATAAAATCAGCCAGTTTGAACAATTTATAGATAGTACCGTCATGGTTAATCTTTTTAAGGCTATAGACGGCCGTAAGAAAATTACTGGGATGATTGTAAAAGTTGAAGACGATATTATTACGCTTCAAGAAGGTGAGCAGATTTATACAGTACCTTTTGACGCTATGAGTAAGGCGCGATTGGTACCTGAGTACTTAATTGAAAAAGGAGGCCGCAGTGGCAAATAAAGAAATTTTGTTGGTAGTGGATGTCTTTTCTAATGAAAGAGAAATAGAAAAGGAAGTTATTTTTCAGGCAATAGAGTCGGCATTAGAAGCGGCAACAATAAAACGTCATGCAAATCAAATAAAAGCACGAGTAGATATAGACAGAAAAACGGGCGATTATTTAACTTATCGACAATGGGATATCGTGGATGAAAATCCTGACTGTGATGGTGACGTGGAATTTCCTACTACCCAAGTTTTGTTAGAAGTAGCTAGACTGGATAACAACGATGCTCAAGTCGGTGAAGTGGTAGAAGAAGAAATTGAATCAGTTGATTTTGGCCGTATTGCGGCTCAAACAGCTAAGCAAGTTATTATTCATAAAGTTAGGGAAGCGGAACGTAAAAAAATAGTTGATGCTTATAAGAGTCGCATAGGTGAGCTGATTACGGGTATAGTCAAGCGCATTGAAAAAGGCAGTGTCTATATGGACTTAGGTGGACATGCTGAAGCTTATATTGCTAAAGAAGATATGATTCCACGTGAACCTATCCGCATTGGCGATCGTATTAGAGGTTATTTAAAAGATGTGCGTTCAGAGCCACGTGGCCCACAATTATTTGTGAGTCGCACAGCTCCTGAGCTTCTGATTGCTTTATTTCGATTAGAAGTGCCAGAAGTAGGTGAAGGTTTAATTTCAGTCATTGGTGCCGCGCGTGATCCAGGATCTAGGGCTAAGTTAGCGGTTATGAGTAATGACCCTCGTTTAGATCCTGTTGGTGCTTGCGTAGGCATGAGAGGTTCTAGAGTTCAATCGGTGACTAATGAGCTGGCTGGAGAGCGTGTTGATATTATTCTTTGGAATCCTAGTGAAGCTCAATATGTCATTAATGCTATGTCACCGGCTGAAATTCAATCTATTGTTGTCGATGAAGACAAACATAGTATGGATCTAGCGGTAAGTTCAGATAATTTGTCTCAAGCAATCGGCCGTGGCGGTCAAAATGTACGACTGGCTAGTCAATTGACAGGATGGGAACTTAATGTTCTTGATGCTTCAAAAGCGGAGTTAAATGCAGAAGCTGAAATTGGCAAAATAAAGCAGTTGTTTATGGATCAACTTGACGTTGATGAAGACATCGCTTTGATACTGGCTGAGGAAGGTTTTATTAGTGTTGAGGAAATTGCTTATATTCCTGCAAGGGAAATGCTTGAAATTGAAGGTTTTGATGAGGATTTGGTTAATGAGCTGAGAGGTAGAGCTAAAGATGCTTTATTGATTAACGCCATTGCTTTTGAAGAAAAGATAGAATCAGCGAAGCCTGCACAGGATTTGTTGGACATGGATGGCATGGATACTGAACTGGCTCATGAATTAGCAAGTCAGGGTATTATTACAATGGATGATTTGGCAGAGCAATCTATCGATGATTTGTTGAGTTTTTCCAGTATAAATGAAGAGCGGGCGGCAAAGTTAATCATGAAGGCGCGTGAGCCTTGGTTTGTCGAGGCAGATAGCGAGTAGGTAAGGAGTAATCAATGAGTGATCAAACAGTAAGACAATTAGCAGAGATAGTAAAAATTTCTCTGGAAAAATTATTAGAGCAGTTAAAAGAAGCAGGCTTATCTGTAAGCGCGCCTGATGATGTAATTAACGAAGACGAAAAAATGAAACTGCTTGCACATTTACGTAAGCGTCATGGTAAAGAAGAAGGAGAAGCTGCTAGTTCTCCTCGTCGGGTGACGTTGGAACGTCGAAAAGTTACTGAAATCAAGCAAGTCAGTGCGCCGGGTAGTTCAACTAAAACGATTAGTGTAGAAGTTCGTAAAAAGAAAACTTACATAAAGCGTGAGCTAGTGGATAGTGAAGCCGCTACGCACCAAGAGCCAATTCAATCGGCATTGCCTGCATCGGAAACCATAGCGGATGTGGTATCTACAACAGTTGAGGCAGTCTCACCAGTTGTAGATGCGTTAGTACCTGAAGTGTTAGATGCTAATGATGACGTGAAGGTTTTAGAAACCATCGCCCATGAGCAAGAAATTCCATTGATTGATAACATCGAGGCTGATGTAGATGTTGATTCTCAAGCTAAATTTGATGCCTTAAAAGATAAGGAAGAAAAGAAAATTAAGCAGGAAAAATCAAACAAAATAAAAGAAACTGAAGAAGCCAAAAAGAAGTTGGATGAGAAAGAACATAGGCTTGAGGAATCAATTAAAAAGAACGCAGATAAGATAAGGCAGCAAGCCGCTGTCAAGCAGGAAACATTGCATAGAAAGAAACAAGACGAAGGTTCATCACGCCCAAGCGGAAAAGATGCCAAAAGAGGTAAAAAGAAGGGTAAACAACCTCAAAGAGCGCATGTACAAGCCGAAGGTAAGCATCAGTTTGAGATGCCAGTTGCAGCGATGGTTCATGAAGTCACCGTACCAGAAATGATTATTGTTTCGGACCTAGCGCAAAAAATGAATGTTAAAGCCGCTATGGTTATCAAGCATTTGATGAAGCTGGGTATTATGGCGACCATCAACCAAAGCATAGATCAAGAAACAGCTGTTATTTTGGTTGAAGAAATGGGTCACAAAGCCATTATGCAAAGTGATGATGATCTTGAGCAAGAAATGTTGGCTGAAGCGCTAATAGAAGATACGCGTATCGCAATGCCGCGAGCCCCGATTGTTACCATTATGGGGCATGTTGATCACGGTAAAACGTCGTTGCTGGATTATATACGTAAAACACGGGTTGCAGCCGGTGAAGCGGGTGGTATTACTCAGCATATCGGTGCTTATCAAGTAAAAACTGATCACGGATCAGTTACCTTTTTAGATACGCCGGGACATGCTGCGTTTACTGCTATGAGAGCACGTGGTGCTGATATAACCGACGTGGTTATCGTCGTGGTTGCCGCAGACGATGGTGTGATGCCGCAAACTAAAGAAGCGGTTGAACATGCTAAAGCGGCTAACGTGCCTATCATCGTTGCTATCAACAAGATTGATAAGCCAGATGCTAATCCCGACAAAGTTATGCAAGAACTATCGGTGATTAACGTATTAGCAGAAGAATGGGGTGGTGATGTACAGTTCCTTAAAATCTCAGCTAAAACAGGTGAAGGTATTGATGAACTGATTGAAGCCTTGATCGTTCAAACTGAAATTTTAGAATTAAAAGCACCCATTGAAGGCGCAGCTTCTGGCTTGGTCATTGAATCAAGACTAGATAAAGGACGAGGTGCTGTAGCAACGGTATTGATTCAGAAAGGTACCTTAGAAAGTGGGCAAATGGTTTTATGTGGCCAACAATATGGTCGTGTCCGTGCAATGTTTAACGAAAATGGTAAAACCATTAAAGAAGCAGGGCCTTGTGTTCCTGTTGAGATTTTAGGTTTATCGGGCACTCCGTTTGCTGGTGATGAATTCATCGTGGTACAAAGTGAACGTATCGCTAAAGATTTGGCCAAGCATCGTGAAGACAGAAAAAAATTCAGCAAACATGCGGCTCAACAAGCCTCTAAGCTAGACGAAGTGTTTTCCAGAATGACGGCTGGTGAACTAGCTTGCGTTAACTTGGTTATCAAAACCGATGTGCAAGGTAGTTTGGAAGCGTTACGTGGATCCTTAATGGCCTTGTCTAACGAAGAAGTCGAAGTTAAAGTCGTCTTTGGCGGTGTGGGTGGTATTAATGAAGGTGATGCCAACTTGGCCTTAGCTTCAGGTGCTATTCTAATGGGCTTTAATGTTCGTGCCGATGCAACCGCTAGAAAGTTAATCGAAGAAAAGGGTATTGATTTACATTACTACAGCATCATTTATGAAGCTATTGATGAAGTCAAAAAAGCTATCAGCGGTATGTTGGCGCCTGAAATCAAAGAACAGATTGTCGGCCTTGCTGAAGTTCGTGATGTATTTAAATCACCAAAGTTCGGTGCAGTTGCTGGTTGTATGGTCGTTGATGGTACGGTTAAACGTAACTTGCCTATACGTGTACTACGTAACAACGTGGTTATCTATGAAGGACAGTTAGAATCATTACGTCGATTTAAAGATGATGCTGCCGAAGTTAAAATGGGTATGGAATGCGGTATCGGTGTAAAAAATTACAACGATGTTCAACCTGGTGACCAAATCGAAGTATTTGAGCGCATAGAAATTAAACGGGAACTGTAAGTTATGGCTAAAGAATTTGGCCGTAATGCACGAGTATCATCGCAGATACAAAAAGAGCTTTCGCTTATTTTACAGCGCGATATAGATGATTCACGACTAGGTTTTATCACCATTAATGAAGTGTTGGTGACTAAAGATTTAGCCGTGGCAAAAGTTTATGTTACGGTGCTTAATGTTGATCAAGAGGGCAAGCGCGCGAACGTTAAATTACTTAACGAGTTAGCCCCGATGATTAGACATGAATTGGCAAAAAGAATGCGTTTAAGGCATATTTCTACGCTACGTTTTCTTTATGATGATTCCTTTGATACCGGTATGCGCGTCTCTGAGTTGTTAAGCGAAGTTATTAAACGCGACGTCGAGTAATTAGTAATTAAGGTGTTTTCTGGGTGTAGCAATCGCTACCCCAGATAAATACTTAGGCTTTATTTCATATAACAGTCAGTTTCAATCCACATTAAATACAGCCTAGCTGTTTACCCATTATTATCCATTTACAAACAAGGTTCAGCCTGTTTTCTTACTCTTTTTTTTAGTCTCTTAGATGAGTTATGATTGATTGACCCCTAGCTTTAAGTTTAAATTTGTCATGTACAAAGCTTGCGTTTACTAAAGTCAGGTATAATTCAACACAACTCCAATAACTCTACCTCTATCTAATGAACATAAATTTCACTAAAGAAGAATACCTGTTATTACTCGATATTATATATATGGCTGATTGGATATTGCATGCCCACAGCATAGGTGAACGTAGCGAAACAAAAGATTATTCAGCGTTATTTCAAAAACTAATGGTACATGCCAAAGATTTGGGCTGTAGTGAATTAATTGAATTTTACGAGCCAGAGCAAAATTATGTGCTTACAGAAAATTTTGAAGAAGGTTCTGCGGCTCTAGATTATCTTGATGAGTTTGAAGGTGAATCATTTTGGGATGAGTTGATTTCAAGATTAGCTATGCGCGATGCTTTAATAGCGCTCAAAGTCAGTAGTGCGCATGAGGTGTCATCGGATGAATTGTTCCCTGCTCTTTCAAAGGCAGAGGAATACTGGAGTAAGGAGTTTGAAACTTTCGACTTAAGTCGAATTTCCTTAAATAAAGGCCATAGTAGTATTCTGCATTAAACCTTTCTTATATTCGAGGCTTACATGAAACATGGTTTAGCGTTAGTCGTTTCTGTATGGTTGTTTTTATATGCCAATACCGTTCTGGCAGATAAGCCCTCTAATAACTCGCAAGCTTTACAATGCGCAGCATTTAGCCCTTATGTCGGCGATATTAATCCGCATTATGGCGCGCATCCTTCTAAAGCGTTAATCAATGAATTGTTAGATACCTTAATCAAACAAACGCCCTTTCGCTGCATTATGACCTACGGCGTTTTAAATGGTTTGGATGTTACTTTTACAGCGGCTAAAGCGCGACATCTTAAAGTGATTGCCATACTTTGGCTGGATGATAATCCGGAAGTTAATACCCAATCGATTAACAAAGGCATAGAAGTCGCCAAGGCTTATCCCGAAACTATCATCAAACTGAGTTGCGGATCTGAAGTTAGAACGCGTCATGGTTATAAGTTTGATGGTGAAATTAGTCGCTGTATTGATGCCTTGCGCAAGGCAGGCGTTAGCCAACCTATAACAACTATAGATACCTGGTGGGAATGGTGTAATCGTTCTTTAAGCTGTGCACAAACCAGTTTTGGTGCACAAGTCGATTGGATAGGCGTTAATGTCTTTCCTTGGTGGGAAAATTTATACTCTAGCCTACATCCTTGCACGCCTGCTGATAAAGCCGCAGCTTTTCATATAGCCCGTCTTGAAGAATTACATAAAGCCTATGTCGATAAAGATATTATCTTAACGGAATTTGGCTGGCCCAATGGTCCAGAAGGTAGTGATGGCGGGCCTTCTAAAACAGGTCAACATTGTGGTATTGCTAATAGTCAAAATCAAAAGCAGGTGATTCAAGCAACCTTTAAACAATTGGCTAAAAAACACTGGTCAGGTATTGCTTTTGAGGCTTTTTCAGAAAC
>CAMDOP010000003.1 GCA_945903675.1 Crenothrix polyspora | reverse complement strand
GCAGTCATCATCAGCTAATAGTGATTTCGAACCTAAATATAGTTTTACGCCTTTGGTCTTCGGTACCATGAAGGCTGCTTTTTATGCCATGTTGATGGCTATGCCTATAGCGTTGATGGGGGCTATTTATACCGCCTACTTTATGACGCCAAAAATGCGTCAATATGTCAAACCTTCCATTGAGTTGATGGGCGCATTACCTACCGTGATTTTGGGTTTTTTAGCAGGATTATGGCTGGCACCTTTGATCGAAGCACATTTGGCGGCTCTGTTTGCCTTGTTTATGCTTATTCCTTTAGGGGTTATGTTGTTTGCCTATGCTTGGCAATATCTGCCAAAAAATCTGCTAGAAAGTATTCCTGAAGGCTGGGAAGCGGCCTTATTAATACCTGTAATTCTATTGAGCGCTTGGTTTGCTTTTAGCGTAAGCGTACCTTTAGAAAATTTGTTATTCCAGGGTAGTTTACGTGAATGGTTTAAGAACGAATGGGGTATAGGCTATGATCAACGTAATGCTTTGGTGGTCGGTATAGCCATGGGTTTTGCGGTTATCCCAACTATTTTCTCTATTGCTGAAGATGCCATATTTAGTGTACCTAAGCATTTAACGGTTGGTTCCTTGGCATTAGGCGCAACGCCATGGCAAACCATGATTAAAGTCGTATTATTAACTGCTAGTCCGGGTATTTTCTCAGCGGTTATGATAGGTCTAGGTCGTGCAGTTGGCGAAACGATGATTGTATTGATGGCAACCGGTAATACCCCAGTAATGGATTTAAGTATCTTTCAAGGCTTACGTACCTTGGCTGCTAATATTGCCGTAGAAATGCCGGAATCCGAAGTAGATAGTACTCATTATCGAGTCTTGTTTTTAGCAGCCTTGGTGTTGTTTGTATTTACATTTGTTTTTAACACGTTAGCTGAAGTTATTCGTCAGCGCTTACGCGAAAAATATAGTTCATTATGATTAGATTATGGTTTAAAAGCGGCACCCCTTGGATATGGCTGAATGCAGCAGCGGTCAGCTTAAGTCTTATCATGGTTGTTGGTGTATTGGGTTTGGTAATTGAGCGTGGTGTGGGTCATTTCTGGCCGCATCAAGTTAACCAATTTAGTTATCAAGAACCTGATAATCAGCCACAAATCATTATTGGTGAAAAAGTAGATACCAGCATTACACCGGCTTCTATGGCAAAAAGCACCGGCCATGTCATGGCAGATAATGCAGATACCTTGGTTCAGTATTTAATTAAAACAGGTAATCGTGATGTGACGGGCACTGATTTCCGCTGGATACAAGAGCGCAATATTAAGGCTCACAGTGAACCATCTGATTTGATTGTTATTGAGCGTCGAGAATGGGGTAACTTTTACGGACAGTTACTCGAAGTTAAAGAAAACGGCGTTACAATTGCTACTGGCGAACAAGCCTGGCAAGTTTTACAGACGAAAATTGATGAAACTTTAGCGATATTTAAAGAAATAACGCATATAGAAAAAAAGGAAGTTGGAACCATCAATTTTGGCTTAGAGCGCTTAAGGCTTAAACAAAGAAAGCTAGAGTTGGAAAACAGCTTAGATGACGTTGCAAAACAAAAAATTGATGCGGAAAAAGCAGCTTTTGAGGCTGAATATAAGCAACATCAAGCTAAGTTGACAGGTCTCTATCAGAAATTACGTAGTGATAGCTTGGTGGCTAAAACTGAAAGTGGTAGCCAATTAGTTATTCCATTGTCTAAGGTTGTTAGGGTTTTTCAACCGAACACCATGAGCTTGCTAGATAAAATTCTGCATTATGGTAGCAAGGTTGTTGAATTTTTAACTGATGATCCACGAGAAGCCAATACAGAAGGCGGTATTTTCCCTGCTATCTTCGGTACAGTAATGATGGTCTTGATGATGTCAGTCATTGTTACCCCTTTTGGTGTAATTGCTGCTGTTTATTTACGCGAATATGCTAAACAAGGTTTCACTACTCGTTTAATTAGAATAGCCGTGAACAATCTTGCTGGTGTGCCTTCGGTAGTTTATGGGGTGTTTGGTTTAGGCTTCTTTGTTTATATTTTAGGCGGCAATATAGATCAGTTATTTTTCCCTGAGTCATCTCCTGCACCTGTTTTTGGTACACCTGGTTTATTATGGGCTTCAATAACCTTGGCCTTGTTGACTCTGCCTGTCGTTATTGTATCTACAGAAGAGGGTTTAGCTCGTATTCCAATTTCTATTAGGGAAGGTAGCTTGGCTTTAGGTGCAACTAAACTTGAAACCTTATGGTTGACGGTATTGCCTATGGCGAGTCCTGCCATGATGACGGGGTTAATATTAGCCGTTGCTAGGGCAGCTGGTGAAGTAGCGCCATTAATGTTGGTTGGTGTGGTTAAATTGGCGCCAACGCTCCCCTTAGATGGCAATTTTCCGTTTTTGCATTTAGATAGAAAATTTATGCATCTTGGATTCCATATATATGATGTAGGTTTTCAAAGCCCCAATGTTGAGGCGGCGAGACCATTGGTTTATGCGACTGCATTATTGCTGGTGTTGGTAATTATAGGCCTCAATTTGGCTGCAATTGTCATCAGGAATAATTTGCGGGAAAAATATCGGGCACTGGAAGGTTAAACAAATGACAGCACAACAAGTAAAATCACATTCAATTGATATGAGCTCTGTATTACGTGACAAGGATGTATCACAACAGCCTACTGAGACCTGCATTAAGGTTGAAAACCTAAATTTGTTTTATGGCGAAAAACAAGCATTACATGGTATTAACATGGAAATGCAAAAGAAAAAAGTGACCGCTTATATTGGGCCTAGTGGTTGTGGTAAATCAACGTTGTTGCGTTGTATTAATCGCATGAACGATTTGGTTGATAGCGCCAGAATTGAAGGAAAAATCCTATTAGACGGCGACAATATTTATGATAAATCTGTCAATGTTGCGGCATTGCGCAGGCGCGTAGGTATGGTATTTCAAAAGCCAAATCCTTTTCCTAAGTCTATCTTTGAAAACGTAGCATATGGTTTAAGAATTCAAGGTATTAATGATAAACGTGTTTTGGAAGAAACCGTTGAAAAAGCATTACGCGGCGCTGCATTATGGGATGAAATGAAAGATCGCCTAAATGATAACGCACTAGGGATGTCAGGTGGTCAGCAACAACGTTTGGTTATTGCTAGAGCCATAGCAATTGAACCTGAAGTGTTATTGTTAGATGAGCCAGCTTCTGCACTGGATCCTATTTCAACATTAAAAATTGAAGAGCTCATTAATGAGCTAAAAGAAAAATATACCATCGTTATTGTGACGCACAATATGCAACAAGCTGCACGTGTTTCTGATTACACAGCATTTATGTATATGGGCGAATTGATAGAGATAGGTACAACCAGTGAGTTGTTTACTAATCCTAGTAAAAAACAAACAGAAGACTACATTACCGGTCGGTATGGCTAATTAGGAGCAGAAAATGGATAACAGTAAAATAGGCCATCATATATCTGAACAATTTAATAAAGAACTTGAAGATGTACGCAACAAAGTCATGGCCATGGGTGGACTGGTTGAACAACAATTAGAGTTAGCAATTGAAGCTCTTATTACAGGTAATATTGAGCAGGCAGAGTTTGTCATTGGTCAAGATAACCAAATTGATACGCTTGAAGTTGCCATTGAATTGGAATGTACTCAGATTTTGGCGCTCAGACAGCCAACTGCTTTTGATTTAAGATTATTGCTTGCAGTGATTAAAATCGTCCATGAGCTAGAAAGAATCGGTAACAAAGCTAAGCGTATTGCAGAAATGGCTGTTAAGTTATCAAGTCACACCAATGCCATGCCTAAGCATGATATGGATCGCATGGTCGAGTTAGTCAAAGCCATGTTAGATAATGCTTTGGATGCTTTTGCTAGAATGTCGATAGAAGAAATTCCTGCTATTACTGAGCGTGATCAAAAAGTCGATCGTGAATATGAGAATATAGTCAGGTTGTTGATTACTCATATGATGGAAGACCCTAGAAACATCACTCGTTTCTTAGATGTAATGACTACGGTACGTGCCTTGGAAAGAGTCGGCGATCATGCTAGGTATATCTGTGAACATTTAGTTTTTATGATTAAAGGCGAAAATGTCCGTCATTTGACTCAAGAAGAATTAGTCGACAAGATTAATCAGCCTCGATAAAACTGGCTAAGCTTTATGTAGTAAGCGACCTAAGTCGGCAGCCTAAAAGCTGAAGACTTAGGTCGTGTTGTTTTAGACGATATCAACTCTGGGCTATCAATTAAAGACGGGACACTAGCTTAATCTTTCACCCTGAGCCTTTCGTCTGCGCTGAAGCTGTCCCGCTTTAAGTTGGTAACCAACATCCGCAAAGTATTCACCCTGCCGTTTAATCTGCAAATGTACAAAGCGTAGTGATGGCACTACAAGGTCTAGAGCCTTAACCTCCAGTCATATTCATATAACGTAGAATAACCGGTTGTTCATGGACGTTAAATTCGTGTTTCTCCGGCTTGATCAACATAGCATCAATTATGGCCTGTTTAAGTATTGTCATATCGCCTGGATGGGCTCTAAGCACGGCTTTTAAATCAACTGAATGTTCGTTGCCCAAACATAATAGCAAACGACCTTCTACCGTTAAGCGTACCCGATTACAAGTGCTACAGAAATTGTCGCTATGAGGTGAAATAAAGCCTACCCGAGAGAAAGTGCCATCAACCTTAAAGTAGTTGGAAGGTCCGTCTGTTTTTTCAAGAGTTGCAACTAAGGAAAACTGCTGGGCTAAATCCTGCTTGATTAAGTCACTAGAATAATAAGCACTGGAACGATCATGCTGATCGACTATACCTAGCGGCATTTCTTCGATAAAGCTGATGTCTATGCCATTATCGACCGCATATTGCACTAGATTGCAGACTTCCTCATGATTTTGGTTTTTAAGTACGACAGTATTGATTTTTATGCGTTCGAACCCTGCAAGTTTTGCTGCTTGTATACCCTTAAGTACTTGCTGCAAATTACCTGTACGGGTAATGGCTTTAAATTTATCATCATCTAAAGTGTCTAGGCTGATATTAATGCGTTTGATACCAGCGGCTTTTAAGTCCATCGCCATGGCTTCTAATTGAGAGCCATTAGTGGTGATGACGAGCTCCTGCAAGCCCTCTATTCGACCTATTTTTTCTAAGAGTTCCAGTGCACCTTTTCTTACTAAAGGCTCACCGCCAGTAATACGTATCTTTTTTACGCCTAATTCAGTGAACGCTATAGCTAGGGTATGAATTTCTTCTAGCGATAAAACTTGCTCGCGCGGCAAGAACGTCATATCTTCAGCCATACAATAGACACAGCGAAAATCACAGCGATCGGTGATAGATATTCGTAAATAATCAACCGTTCTGCCAAAACGATCAATTAATAGCTTAGGGGTAGTAGGTGTCATAGGTATACAGCAAGAAAAAGTAAGCGTTTAATATTAACATAGATAGCTAAGCTATCGATTAGGTAATAAAAAAATACCGCCAATAAGTATAAAGGCTACCAACTTAAAACAGGACAGCTTTAGCGAAGACGAAAGGCTCAGGACGAAAGACTAAGCCTAGGAAGTTAGCAACTTAAGGCGTTGCAGGTACTAGGCTTAACCCTTTGCCCTACACCTTTTGTCCTTTGTCTGCGCTTATGAGAACCCTGTCTAAAAGTGAATGATTAAGCTAAAATGCCCCGCCTTAAATTGGTAGTCTTTTAAAATTAATAATCTTATAACTATAAGTCTATACAATGCCTATCAAATTAAAGGGGAGGCATCTATGCTAAAAAAATTATTACGCGCGTTATTAATTTTAATGTACAAAGTTGAGGTGACGGGCCTAGAAAACTATAAGAATGCTGGTAAAAGAGTATTGATTATTGCTAATCACACCTCATTTTTAGACCCTTTGCTACTGGGTGTTTTTTTACCTGATAACATCACTTTTGCTATCAATACCCAAATGTCTCAACGTTGGTGGTTAAAGCCATTTTTAAGATTATCGCGAGTGTTTCCTATGGATCCTACTCATCCGATTTCCTTAAAGGATTTAATCCATCATTTGGGAAACGATACGCATACGGTTATTTTTCCAGAAGGCCGTATCTCGGTAACCGGTTCATTAATGAAAATTTATGATGGTACGGGTATGGTTGCTGACAAATCTAAAGCGGCTGTATTGCCTGTACGTATTTCAGGCAGTCAATATACCTATTTTTCAAAGCTACATAGAATTTCACGCTTGCGTTTATTTCCAAAAATTAGCATCCATATATTACCCTCTGAGTTTATCAATGCTCCCGATAATCTACAGGGTAAGCTTCGTCGTGCTTATTGTGGTCAGCAATTAGCAGATATCATGACTAAAATGATGTTTGTAACCAGCCCTTTTCGACAAAGTATTTTTACAGGCTTGCTGGAGGCGCGTAAGGTTCATGGTGGTGGACATAGCATAGTTGAAGACTTAGAGCGTATTCCTTGGTCTTATAACACCTTAATTACTCGTAGTATTGCAGTGGGACAGGTCTTAACTAAAAGTACGAGCAAAGGTGAATATGTCGGTGTATTTTTACCTAATTCGACTAAAACCTTAATGACTATCCTAGGCTTGCAGTTGCAGGAACGTGTGCCCGCCATGCTGAACTTTTCTACCGGTTCTTCTGCGATGCTGCTTGCCTGTCAAGTCGCTCAAATAAATACGGTATTGACCTCGCGACGCTTTATAGAATTGGCTGATTTAAGTGCTACGGTTGAACAATTAAGTCAGCAATGTAACGTTGTGTATTTGGAAGATTTAGCAAAAAATATTTCTGGGAAGGATAAGTTAATAGCTGTCATAAAAGCCAGAACCACGGATTATTGGTATAGTTCGAAGGCAATTAATCCTGATAGTCCCGCAGTTGTGCTCTTTACTTCAGGTTCTGAAGGCACACCTAAAGGCGTGGTGCTTTCTCATGCCAATATATTAGGTAATCTTAAGCAATTAGAGGCTTGTATTAATTTTAATGCCCAAGACCGGGTACTTAATTTTTTGCCTATGTTCCATTCTTTTGGTTTCACAGTAGGTACGCTGTTACCGGTCATGAATGGTATAAAAACGTTCTTTTATCCGACGCCGCTGCACTACAGTGTGATTCCAGAAATAGCCTATGAAACCCATGCCACTATAATGTTTGGCACCAACACCTTTTTATCGGCTTATGCCAAAACAGCGCATCCTTATGATTTTTATAATCTACGTTATGTAGTGGCGGGCGCTGAAAAATTACAAGAAAATACTCGACAACTCTGGGCTGATAAATTTGGTATTCGTATTTTAGAAGGTTATGGTGCAACTGAAACTTCACCCATTACCTCAGTCAATACGCCGCTACATTATAAAGCCGGTACGGTAGGTCGTTTTATGCCCTGTATGGAGCATCAATTGGAACCCGTTCCTGGCATCTCTGATGCTGGCTTACTGCATGTTAAAGGCCCTAATATTATGCTGGGTTATTTACTGGCAGATAATCCCGGTGTTTTAGTGCCACCGGAATCTATTTATGGCAAAGGTTGGTATGACACGGGTGATATCGTTCATGTCGATGAGCAAGGCTTTATTAGCATACGTGGTCGCAGTAAGCGTTTTGCTAAGGTAGGAGGTGAAATGGTTTCTTTAACCGCAGTAGAACAGTTAGCGATTAATGCCTGGCCGCAGGCACAGCATGCTGCAATAAGTGTACCTGACGCTAAAAAAGGTGAGCAGGTGATCTTAGTGACCACACAAAAATTAGCGACAGTAAATGAACTAGCCAGTGCCTCGCCAGGTGTTGCACTTATAAGTCTACCCAAGAAAATTCTGGTCGTAGAGGCTATTCCGGTGATGGCTACCGGTAAGGTCAATTACCCTGGAGTAGCCGATTTAGTGGCAAGTGGTCATTAAATAACACCGCTATCAATGACAGGCATGACCCAGTATTGTATGCCGGAACCTTTAAAGTCTCTGCGTAATTGCGCTAATAAGCTAGGTAACTCGTGTTCTGGTATATACATCTGAAAACGGGTGCGTTTTTGACGCCCCGTCACTTGTTCCGCAAGTGATAAGTTCTTGTTTTCGTGATGATGGGCATAAACTTGAAAGCTACTAAAGCCATGTTCGGATTCCAATAGTAGTAGTTGGTCTACCAGCATTTCTTCAAGACTGGGCGGGATATTGAGGGTTACTAAATATTCACTAGCAATCATGCTGTTATCTCCTTAGGTAAACCGAATAGTTTATATAGTATCGGCAATAAGAATAAGGTTAAAAAGGTTGACGAAATTAAGCCGCCAATGACTACGATGGCTAAGGGTCTTTGAATCTCCGAACCTGGGCCACTGGCAAATAACAAGGGAATTAAGCCAAAGGCAGCGATGCTGGCCGTCATTAATACGGGTCTTAAGCGTCGCGATGAGCCTAAGGTGACTACTTGTAGCAAGTCCATGCCGGTTGCTTTGAGTTGATTGAAATAACTGACCATGACCACGCCATTAAGGACTGCAATACCCAATAAAGCGATAAAGCCCACAGAAGCCGGCACTGATAAATATTCACCAGAAAGCCAAAGAGCAAATACCCCGCCGACCATGGCCAGAGGAATATTAGACAGCACTAGGGCTGCCTGACGTACTGAGCCGAAGGTTGAAAACAACAGCAAAAATATCAACACTAGGGAAATAGGCACCACTAAGGACAGTGTGGCTGCAGCACGTTGTTGGTTTTCAAATTGACCACCAAACTCAAGCGTATAGCCGGTGGGCAAGTCTACCTTTTCGGCAACAGCTTTACGCGCTTCTTCGACAAAGCCGACTAAATCACGATCTTGTACATTACTGCGGATCACTACAAAACGTTGTCCACGCTCTCGACTAACAGAGACCACGCCCTCAACTTTTTTTATAGTGGCTATGGTCGATACCGGCACATGACTGCCATTAGCTAAGCTAATTTGTAGATCGTCAAAATTAGCGGTATTGCTCCTGCCACGTAAAATCAACGGTGTACGTTTAATGCCTTCTTGTACGATGCCTAAGTTTAAGCCTTCAATTTGGGCGCGTAATAGTGTTTCTATGCTGTCGCTATCCAGACCTAGACGACCCGCAGCCAATTTATTGATACTTACCGATAAAAACTGCATACCATCATTTTGTTTGGCAAAGACATCGCTAGAGCCTTTTATATGCCTTAAGGTTTCGGCAATGGCATTAGCTTTCTCATTTAAAACGGCTAGGTCGGTACCGAATAATTTAACAGCGACATCACCGCGTGTCCCTGTGAGCATTTCTGATACACGCATTTCTATGGGTTGGGTAAAGCCGAAAGCGATGCCAGGGGTTTGAGCCATGATCTTGCGTATTTCTTCGATCAAAGCATCTTTAGTCGCCATACGCCATTGATCTTTAGGTTTAAGTACTAAGAAAGTATCGGTTTCATTTAAACCCATAGGATCAAGACCGAGTTCATCCGCGCCGACTCGAGAAACAATAGTGGCTATTTCTGGGATATGTTTAAGCAGATTTTTTTGTACCTGCTCATCTAAGGCGACGGATTGTGCCAAAGTGATCGACGGTAATTTCTCTAGCTGTAAAATAATATCACCTTCATCCATAGTCGGCATAAAGGTACTGCCTATTTGGGTAAAGACCAGTACCGTGATGGCCAATAAGATTCCTGCTGCCGTAAATACGCGTTGACTATGCGCTAAGCACCATAATAAAGCGGGTTGATAAGCTTTTTGTAATTGTCTGGGCAGCCATGGTTCTTCGTGTGAGACTTCTTTAAGCAAATAAGAGGCTAGCACAGGGATTACAGTGAGTGACAAGATCAACGAACCGCTGAGCGCAAAGACGATCGTTAAAGCAACAGGTGTAAATAATTTGCCTTCTAAGCCTTGCAGGGTAAGCAAGGGTAAAAAAACAATAATTATAATTAATATACCAGAAGTAACAGGGCCCGCCACTTCACAGGTTGCTCTATAAATGACATGTAGTCGAGGTAAACGTTGGGCTTTTTCGACGTTGGCTAAATGGGTAATGACATTTTCAACCACCACGACTGCGGCATCGACCAGCATACCAATGGCAATAGCCAAGCCGCCCAAACTCATCAAGTTTGCTGACATGTCCATGGTTTTCATTAATATAAAGGTAAATAGCGCGGCTAGTGGCAGGGCTAAAGCCACAACTAAGGCTGCACGTAAATTACCTAAAAATAAAATCAATAAGACGATGACCAAGGCAACCGCTTCCAGTAAAGCATGTAAAACCGTGCTGACTGCTTTGTCGACTAAGTCGCCACGATTGTAGAAGACTTGGGCAGTGACGCCTTTAGGAAAGCTAGGGCTAATTTGCGCAAGTTTCTGCTCTATTCCGGTGATGGTTTTTCTGGCGTTAGCACCTCGTAAACTCAGTACCAACCCTGTTACTGATTCACCTTCACCATTCTTACTGACGGCTCCATAGCGTGTTAAGGCGCCGATATTCACATCGGCAACATCAGCAACGGTAATAGGAATGCCATTTTTATTATCGACGACTAACGTACTGACATCTGCCAAGGTTTTAATGCGGCCTTCTGCACGCACAATGAGGGCTTCTTCACCATCACTCATCCGACCTGCACCGTCATTACGGTTATTGTTTTGCAAGGTCGCCATGAGTTTTTCTATGCTGATGCCTCTGGCAGTCAGCCTAGTATTATCTGGCGTGACTTCAAAACTTCTCACCAACCCGCCTAAGGAATTAACATCAGCGACTCCAGAAACCGTTCTCAGTGCCGGACGTATGACCCAATCCAGTAAATCTCGGCGCTCCATGAGGCTTAAGTCGCCGCCTTCTATAGAAAACATAAACATTTCACCCAAGGGCGTAGTCATTGGGGCTATGCCACCTTGTACTCCAGCAGGTAAATTAGTCCATAAGGAATTGAGGCGTTCGGCAATTTGCTGACGGGCCCAATAAATATCAGTGCCTTCAGAAAAATCAACGGTAATATCGGTTAAGGCATATTTGGCAATAGAACGCAGCATGGTCTGATGGGGAATGCCTAGCAGTTCAATTTCAATGGGGGCTGTAATACGGGCCTCCACTTCTTCAGGGGTCATGCCAGCCGCTTTAACGATGATCTTTACCTGTGTCGGTGACACTTCAGGAAAGGCATCGATAGGAATATTTTTAAAAGCGTAATAACCAGCACCTGAAAGCAGCAGTACGGCAATCATCATGAGTAAGCGCTGGCTGAGCGCAAAACGGATAAGACCCCCCATAATTAAACTCCTAAGCCCAGCCAGTTGGCTTTTAGTGCCACGGCGCCTTTAATAGCAATATTTTCATCACCTGTTAAGTTTCCGCTTATGATGGATTCATCACCTTGTTTACCAATAACAGTAATGGGGCTGACAGTAAAACCGTTTTGAGTACGGATAAAAATATAAGCGAGGCCATCGTTTTGGGCAATGGCGGTATTGGGCACTCTAAAAACAGCATTATCGCTGGCTTGAATAATTTGGGTATTAATCGATTGCCCAGCACGCACTGAGGCGTGCTGCTTAATAATATCTTTAGAGTCCTTGATCGTCGCTCGTGCTAGTAAGGTTTGATTTTCTGGATTAACGCTTTGCCCTAATAAGGTTATTACTGCATCAATAGGACTATTTTCAATGTGAACTTGATCACCGATTTTAATTTGGCCTATATGTTCATGAGGAATATTAATTTCTAACCAAAGCTCGTCCAGATTAGCGATACGGTAGAGCGGTGCCAAGATATCCATACGTTCACCTGCTACCGCCATACGATCCATGACCACTCCTGAAATAGGCGCATGTACATTCAGTTGGCTGCTTAATTGACGGGTCTTGGTCAGTCTATTAATTTCCTCGCTAGTCATGCCAGCAATTTCTAATAATTGCTTATGCTCATTCACTTCAGAGACAAAGGTATTATGAAGGCTGTTGGTTTCCTGCCAGCGTCGTTCGGCAATGACGCCTTCGGCTGCCAGCTTTTGATCACGCTGATAACTAAGCGAACTTAATAGCATTTCGCTGACGGCTTTCAGATAAAGACGTTGCATCGATAGAAAGTCTGGACTGTTTAGCTGAGCTAATATTTGGCCTTTTTTAACAGTATCGCCCAGTGCGGCATTGAGTTTAGTAATCAGTCCGGCTTGTGACGCACTGACGATGTACTCATGCTCGGGTGGAATAACGACTTTGGCTGGCGCTGTTAATAAGGGTATTTGTTTGGCCGGTGTGAGTTTACCTAGAATAATACCTAAATTAGTCACATACTCTTGGCTGATAGCGATAGTGTTTTCAGCGGCAATTGCAGTGGCAACGCTGCCTAAGCTAATTAAGAGCACACATAATACAGCCGATGTTTTGACTTTTGTTTGTTGTATCTTGCACTTAGATCGATTCATGGCATGATCCCTACGGCTTGGTTATATAGCGCTTTATCTCGTTGTAGCATGACAGCACGTTCTTTAGCATAAAGTATGGCTAGGTGGGTTCTAGATTCGATTTTTAATAAATCCAATAAATTTATTTCACCCACCGAAAAGGCTAGTCGAGTCATAGTTAACAACTCTTCTGAAACGGTTTTCTGTTCATTAGCGGTATCGAGTTCAACACGATTAACTTCCAGATTATGTTCAGCTTCGTGATGGGCTTGCTCTAAACTACGGTTCATTTGGGCGCTTTCAGCGATGAGTTTATTGAGCTCTACATTAATAGCCGCAATATGGGGTTGTGCATGAACACTGCCACCAAAAGGCACGATGACACCTACATTAAAAAACTCGGCTTTATTGCTGCGGGGATCATTACTTTCATCGCTTAGTAAGCCAGCAATCGCATGGCTTTGACCAGAGCCTATGGCTTTAAGAGCATTAAGTTCGGCTCGTTTGTGTTCAATCTGATGATTAATGGCAGCTAAGGTAGGATGATTTTGTCCGAAATCCTTTATAGCGACTAAGGCTTCTTCATAATGTAACGGTATTTTGTTGATTTGCGTGATGGAGGTGTAGCGTTTACGGCTATGCATGAGTTCTGCTTCAGCCATGGTAAACGTTGAGCGTTTCTGCAATAACTCAGATTTTGCCAATAATTCATCAGCACGGGGTAAGTCACCTAGTTCAACCCGGCGCTTTATGCTGCTTAATAAGCGCTCATAGATTTCTAGCTCAGATTGTGCTTGTTCATAGCGTATTTTAGCAAGATACATGTCCCATAAAGCACCTCTAACTAATCCAGCCACTCGTAATTTAATAGCCGCCGCTTGCGCTTCGGCACTCGTTTCTGCTTGGCTGGCCAGTTGATGTTCGGCATCGCGTTGACCTAAATTCCAAAGAGGTACTTGTAGTCCTACTGTGCCGTAGTTCAGCTTAAAAGAACTGATAGACTGATAGCCCAAGGAAGCTTGTGTTGCTCCAGCTGTCCAACTTTTACTCCGGTCGTTTATCGCTGCCGCTTCTTCTTCTAAGGCTGATAACCAAGTAGTATCCGGATATTTTTCCATGGTTAAATCAATGAGCTTAACCAAGTTTAGCGTGGCATCAATAACAATAGGATCTTGATGATCGACGGCATGGGCTGTTTCTGATTTTAGCCAATCTGAGGCTAAAGCCTGAGCAGGTATCGGTAAGGCCAATAATAATAATAATAGTGCTGCTAGAAAAAAAACTGGCACTAGCGGGAGATAGGGCTCAGGTTTTCTGAACATGTCTAAGAAAAACATAGTAAGCTCAATGCGGATATCACCGCGTGATAGGATAAAAACGCGCGCTGGCGTTTATTTATAAAGATACCTAAAGTATCTTGAGACGTGAGGTGGCTTTAAAAGCTAGGAGGGGCTCGAGAAGGGGGTGGTGAGGACAATAACCTAGCCAGTAAAGGTTGGGCTGGTTCTGAACCATAGCATTTTAATGGTAAAGCCACGATTGATAAGGGTGGCCTCTGCATGGGCAGATAAAAGCCGTTGTCCGTATCTGCTTGTGTGGTACTTAGCTTTTGTTTAAGACCTAAGCCGACACCAACCATTATGCCATCGATGCAGGCATGAAGAGCGGGGGCTTTACTATAAGCAATCGATTCATGGTGGAGGCTATAGTGTTCCAGTCCTGGTACATGCAAGCCTTGATTGCTAGAGGATTCACTCGCATGAGCATGTACTAACGGGGCAAACAATTGCAGTATCGTTAGAAAAATGATCAAAAATTTGCGTAGTGTTGGAAGCATGCGGCCTATGTTATATTATTGACAGTAGTAAAAATCCAGCTAACTTGTAGTCATCATACTTTAAAACCAACGCTTTGGCTTAGTCTTAAGTGCTAAGTACAGGTATGATCCATGATTATAAACTAAAACAATGACAACTTAATTTCACGTAGGTGATTTCATGAACAAATATAGCTCTATGGTTGCTTTCTTGGTTATCGGCGTTTGCTTAGTGTTATCGGGAATGACCGATGCTGAAGCCAAGCGTTTTGGTGGCGGCAGTTCTTTCGGTAGCAGACCCTCTTATAATGCACCGTTCCAACGTTCAGCATTGCCACCCAGTCGTACTGCCAGTCAACAGCAGGCAACGACTCAGAATCAGATGGCGAGACAAGGCATGTCTCAACGAGGCGGAATGATGGGCATGCTAGGCGGTTTAGCTTTAGGTGGCCTATTAGGCGCTTTATTCTTCGGCGGCGCTTTTGAGAATATTAATTTTATGGATATTCTGGTTTTAGCCGGCATGGCTTATCTGCTGTATAAATTATTTGCCGCTAAAGCCGGTGCTGCGCAACAGCAGTCTTACCAACGCAGTGCTAATAATGCCCAATCACAAACAATGCCGTCTAATCAGACGGGTATCAATACAGATTTATTATTTAAAAAGCAGATGGACTCCTCTGCCAGCCAGAATGCACAACAAAGTAAGGTTCCCGAAGGCTTTGATAGTAACGCTTTCTTGGCCGGTGCGAAAATGGCTTATAGTTCTTTGCAAAAAGCTTGGGATGCTAAAGATTTAGCCGAAATCAGAGGCTTAACCACGGACAAAGTGTTTGCAGAAATTCAATCTCAACTCAAAGCAACGTCTACTGATAATGTTACTGATTTACTAAAGTTAGACGCTGAATTGTTAGAAGTAAGAGAAATAGGCAATGAGCTGCAAGCTACGGTGTTATTTGATGCCATTATGCGCGAAGACCTCAACGGCTCTACTGAACAGATTAAGGAAATCTGGCATTTTGTTAAACCTAAAGCGAGTGTGCAGCCTAAATGGTGGTTAGACGGTATACAGCAATTGGAAGATTGAGTCTTAAGCCTTAGAAATCACCCTGCCATTTTGGCAAAGGTATACTATTGAATACATCTCATAAAGGATCAGCGATGCCTATAAAATATGCCTTACTGTTTTCTATACTAGCGGTTTTTTTTATTGCACTATTGCAAGTCAATCTCTTTCAGATCGCTTTTGCCAAATTAGGCTTAACGCCTGAAGAGACTTTAGTATTGCTGATAGGATCCTTAGTGGGTAGTGGCATTAATGTACCCTTCTTGCAATTGCGTAACCCAGCACAGGGCATACCTGTTAAATGGGAGATACAAAAAGTCATTTGGGGTATAGCTCCAGCTAAGCTCAGCGATAAAGTTATTATTGCAGTTAATATCGGTGGCTGTTTAATCCCATTAGGCTTAAGTCTGTATTTCATCTCTTTGCAACTGATTGACCCCATAAAAATCATCATTGGGGTATTTGCCATTACGCTGTTGAGTTATAACTCGAGTGAATTAATTCCTGGTTTTGGTGTCGGTATGCCCATTTTTTTGGCGCCCTTAAGTGCGGCTTTATTAGCTATGATCATTGATCCCGAACATGCCTCGCTATTAGCTTACATTAGTGGTGTGCTAGGTGTCTTAATAGGGGCCGATATACTACGCATTAAAAGTATTACTCAGCTAGGAACCTCTGTTGCAGTCATCGGTGGCGCGGGAACCTTCGATGGCATCTTTTTAACAGGCCTAATTGCGGCTTTATTAGCTTAAAAAGGGAATGGTTAAGCCAAAAAAGCTATTTATAAATCATTTGGTCGTAAGCTCTTATCTGTTCACTATTTTCAGCCTGGCAGTTAGGGCAGATATGTTGCCCATTTGAGCTAGAAAGCCAGCCATTTCTAATGGCGTAATCAAAGTCTGCTTCTTGCCATGAGCGGCCATCAGATAGTCGTCTTCCTGTAAGCGTGTTGTCTAGTATGCCACGGCGAAACTCTAGTGATTTTATCCGTCGCAAGTTGCATTGGTCGCAAGAAATAATAGTACGTAAAGTCATGAGATATTAGCCGTATTATGAGTGCTGAAAGGTTCAGATATGCTTAGAAATATCGTCTTGTTGCGTCTTGAAGTTACTAAGTATCTGAATAGGTTTAGATATTGACATAAACCTTTGCTGATTAAAATACGTAAAAATACCTATTCCAATGAGCTTATAACGTAAATAATAAATATTAGGGTTCTATGGTGAGTTTATTTTCAGCTAATGTTTCTAGTTAGTAGTTTTACGGATTGACCAGATGAGTGTTAGGCGAATAAACTCTGCATCCAAGCCCATCGGTTAGCTAAATATCTTTACAGTCTTTCATTACTGTAGTCTCTAGTAGGGCATTAAATGAGTGAGAAGGTTGGCTAGTTAGTTTAGTTGGCGAAACGGTGGGCTTAATTATTTAATTTGAATGCCTGCGGTTTAAAAGTCTAGCGATGTCATAGACGCTAAAGAAATTTTACCCCCATGGTAGATGATGCTTAATGGAATGGTGGCCCCTCTAGTTAATTACCCAGAAAAACTTGGCTATTACTGGAAGACTCGTGCCGATTTTTTGAGTATTCATGCCGATTAAATGAAGACCTACGCCAGTTTATACAAAGCCTATGAATCGGCTGATATGTTTATTAAAAGGCCATGGCGTCTTTTTATACAGAATATAACGCTTACTTAGCTTTCATGGGGTGTTCCTGAACAAGCATAAGACTTCCATGGATCGGCACAGCAAGTTTTGTAGGCGGTTTAAATGCTTCCAAAACGTTTTAAGAAAAGCTCTAAATCCGCAATGTTAATTGCTAAACCTTACGAGGTTGTTTTGGCAAGGCTAGCTTAAGCCTCTGCCTCTTTATTTATTCATGTTTATTATTCTTATGTTAAGGAATTTATTATGTCTGATTTTATACCGGTTGCCGATAATGAGTTTTTAGATTGGTTTGATCATTTTCTAGCTCAAATTAGTGCTAATAATAAAATAAATGCTGCTGATTTGGCGGTATTGACAGCAGCTAAAGCTGATTTTCATGCAAAAATTAAGCAGTTCAATAATGTCGCGACACAAGCTAAACAGGCAGCAGATAAAAATGGTTGTTGTGATAACGTCATCAACTTAGTAAGTGCAGAGTCACACAGGATTAAATCACAACCTACTTATAGCGAAGGACTGGGTGCTTATTTGGATATTGCAGGGAAAAATATCAGTCTTGATCTCAGCGTCTCTTATCCAGAATTAAACGGAAAGGATTTAGCTGATGGAGTGGTTGTTATAAATTTCAGCAAATATAATAGTGATGGTGTCAATATTTATAGCATGCGAGAAGGTGATACAGAATGGACGTTGCTGCATCGAGCCAGTATTTCACCTTTTATGGATGTGCGACCTTTATTGCAATTAGGCAAGCCTGAGTCACGCCGTTACAGTGCTATTTATATCTTGAACAATGAAGAGATCGGTGGCTATAGCCATGAAGTTATCATTAACTGTACGCCTTAATTTTTTAAAGGGTAATGGCTGGGCGATCAAATTTTAACTAATCTACCCGTAAGTGAAAAAATGCTGCCTTATTATTTGCGTCGGATAATTACGGCTAATCTCACTCAACCAGAGCACATTGAAAAATGACTTACACCTAAAATAATAGCCATGTTTATTTTCTTTTGGCTGTGAGCGCTACTACGAATCCTTAGGAGCAACTTTTACAGCGTGGCTAAAAAATCATCAAGTTGCAACAGCATTCATCATCGATAAAAATCAATTCTACTTGTATAAGCTGAACTGATTAGAGACATTAAAATCACGTAGGGATATATAGCTTACGTCTTTGTTTCAATATTTCAAATATTGTTGTATAGTTGATCTATGGATAAACTACACGCAACAAAAATTTTTGAATCTCTCGCGTCTGGCATTCGCCTAGATGTATTTCGACTGTTGGTTAGACACGCGCCTACTGGTTTAGTCGCCGGTGAGATTGCCGCTGTTTTGGAATTGCCACCTAACAACCTATCTTTTCATCTTAAAGCCATGACCCATGCTGGTTTAATCAATGTTACTCAAGAAGGCCGCTATCAGCGTTATCGCGCTCACCTTACTTTGATGCAAACACTGATTGATTATCTAACCGCCGAATGTTGTGCGGCTGATGCCGAAGCTTGTTTCGATACCAGCAAAGCCTCGAAGTGCTGCGAATCCATCTGACTTCTTTCCTTATAATGAGTAATCTACTATGAATGTATTATTTCTTTGCACGGGTAATTCTTGCCGATCTCTGATGGGCGAAGCCATTTTCAATCATCTTGCTCCAGAAGGTTGGCATGCTATTAGTGCTGGCAGCAAACCTCTAGGTCGACTCAATACCGGTGCCTTGGCGCAGCTTGAGCGGGAAGGTATTTCTACTGAGGGCTATTACAGTAAATCTTGGAATGATCTGCCCGTGACGCCCGATATCGTTCTGAGTGTTTGCGGTAATGCCGCTAATGAAATCTGTCCTGCTTATTTAGGCCCTGTTATGCGTAGCCATTGGGGCGTAGAAGATCCAGCGCACGCCGAGGGCAGTGAAGAAGAAATTAAAGCCGCTTTTATGACGGCTTATAAAATACTTCGCCATCGTATTGAACAATTTTTGGCGCTACCACTTACTGAATTAAAAAATGATCCTGCTAGGCTGAAAGCTGAACTGGATCGTATTGGCATCCTATTACCTTAATTGATAAGGCATTCTATTATGACAACGATTCAAGTGTTTGACCCTGCGTTATGTTGCAGTACCGGTGTTTGTGGCGTGGAAGTTGATCAACAGTTAGTTGAGTTTTCTGCTGATGTGGATTGGGCTAAGCAAAATGGGGCTGACATCCAGCGATTCAATTTGGCGCAAGAACCTTTGGTGTTTGCTGAAAATACCGTAGTAAAAAGCTTTCTGGAGCGTTCTGGTGCCGAAGCTTTACCGTTGATTTTAATTGATGGTGAAGTGGCTTTGGCCGGGCGTTATCCAAATCGTGCCGAACTGGCTCGCTGGTGTGCCATTACTTTAATTGAAGACAAGGTCAAGTCCGGTTGCTGTAGTGGCAGCAGTTGTTAAACGATTGATGAGCGATATGATGAGTGACTACAAATTTCTTGAGCAACCACCACGGTTTTTGTTTTTTACCGGTAAAGGTGGCGTAGGCAAGACGTCAATCGCTAGTGCCACAGCGATAAGGTTAGCGGAGGAAGGGTTTCAAGTACTACTGGTGAGTACTGATCCAGCATCGAATGTGGCTCAGGTATTTGGCATAACCATTGGTAATCAGATCACCTCTATTCCTACTGTGCCGGGTTTAGCCGCGTTGGAAATCGATCCACAAGCGGCAGCGCAAGCTTATCGTGATCGCATCGTGGGTCCTGTGCGTGGAGTGTTGCCAGACGCGGTAGTAAAAGGTATTGAAGAGCAGCTATCAGGTGCTTGTACTACAGAGATCGCTGCGTTTGACGAATTCACGGCATTATTAACCGATTCCGCTTTAACTGCGGACTATCAGCATATCATTTTTGACACCGCTCCGACCGGTCATACTATCCGGCTATTGCAATTGCCAGGTGCTTGGAGTGGCTTCCTTGATGAAGGTAAAGGTGATGCCTCTTGTCTTGGGCCTTTAGCGGGATTGGAAAAGCAACGTAGTCAATACAAAGCAGCAGTAGAGGCCTTGGCCGATCCCCAGCGTAGTCGTTTGATTTTGGTGGCTCGTGCTCAATTGGCGACTTTGCGAGAAGTTGCACGTACCCATGAGGAGCTGGCGGCCATTGGCTTATCTCAACAATATCTGGTGGTTAACGGTATATTACCTGCTGCTGAAGCAGCAGAAGATTCGCTCGCCGCAGCTATTTGTCAACGCGAACAACAGGCACTGAAAACAATACCTGAAGTACTTAAAGCCTTACCTTGTGATTTTATCGAGCTTAAACCGTTTAATCTGGTTGGACTGGAAGCCCTTAGGCACTTACTGCTTATTGCAATACCCATAATAGGTCATGACAAGGTGGTTACCAAGACCATTGATGCTCCCAGCCTTTCAAAGCTAGTTGATGCGATTGCAATTGACGGTCATGGGTTGGTTATGCTGATGGGTAAAGGCGGTGTGGGTAAAACGACATTGGCGGCGGCTATTGCGGTGGAACTTGCTCAACGGGGGTTGCCGGTACATCTGACAACGTCAGACCCTGCTGCTCATTTGAGCGAAACACTGAATGGGGCCTTAGAACATTTGATGGTGAGCCGCATTGATCCCCGCGTGGAAACTGAGCGCTATCGGCTACAAGTATTAGAAACAAAAGCCGCGAATCTCGATGCCAAGGGGCTAGCCCTGCTGGAAGAAGACTTGCGCTCGCCGTGCACCGAAGAAATTGCGGTGTTTCAAGCTTTCTCACGGGTTATCCGTGAAGCAGGCAAAAAATTTGTCGTTATGGACACTGCACCTACAGGTCATACTTTGCTGTTGCTTGATGCTACCGGTGCTTATCACCGTGAAATGAGTAGGCAAATGGCGGGTTCTGACGTTCAATATCTGACGCCGATGATGCAACTACAAGATGCTAAGCAAACTAAGGTGTTGCTGGTAACCCTAGCAGAAACGACGCCGGTGCTTGAAGCTGCACACCTGCAAGCGGATTTACGTAGGGCAGGAATTGAGCCTTGGGCTTGGGTGATCAACAATAGCATTGCGGCAACAACGGTACATTCACTTTTATTACGGCAGCGTGCCGATAATGAACTACATGAAATTGAAAGTGTGGCGAATATTCATGCGCATCGTTATGCTGTAGTGCCGCTGCTTAAAGAAGAACCTGTAGGTGTAGAGCGCTTACTAGAATTGACTGTAGATAGTCATTAATTAGGAGAAAATTATGAGCATAGAACGCTATTCAAAAGCACACTTATCTTTTCTCGATCGTTACCTAACACTATGGATATTTATCGCCATGGCTGTGGGTGTCAGTGTCGGTTATGTTTTTCCTGTTGAAGTGAGTGACTTAAATACTAAAGTGTCTTTGGGCACGACCAATATCCCGATTGCTATCGGTTTAGTGTTAATGATGTTTCCACCTTTAGCGAAAGTGCATTACGAGGAGCTGGGTGCAGTATTTCGTAATGGTAAGATTTTAGGCGTGTCTTTAGTGCAGAACTGGCTAATCGGTCCGGTGTTAATGTTTGCCTTGGCGATTATTTTTCTGCGTGATTATCCTGAATACATGATTGGATTGATATTAATTGGTCTGGCTAGATGTATAGCGATGGTGATCGTTTGGAACGAACTAGCACAGGGCGATAATGAATATGCTGCCGGCTTAGTGGCTTTTAACAGTGTGTTCCAAGTCTTGTTTTACAGTGTCTATGCTTGGCTGTTTATTACCGTGTTGCCACCTCTGTTAGGGTTAGAAGGTCACATAGTGGCTATCAGCATCGTTGATATTGCCCAAAGTGTGTTTATCTATTTAGGCATCCCTTTTATGGCTGGATTCCTGACGCGTTTCTTGCTTATTCGCGCTAAAGGCAAAGACTGGTATCAGCAGGTTTTCATTCCTAAGATTAGTCCACTAGCGCTGATCGCGTTGTTATTTACCATCGTAGTGATGTTTTCTTTAAAAGGGCAATTGATCGTGCAATTGCCTATGGACGTCGTTCGTATCGCCATACCGATGTTGATTTATTTTGTCGTGATGTTTTTGCTTAGTTTCGCTATGGGTAAAACGGTGGGCGCTGATTATGGCAAGAGCACTACACTAGCCTTTACTGCCGCCAGTAATAATTTTGAATTAGCTATCGCCGTCGCCATCGCGGTATTTGGTATTAATAGTGGTGCTGCGTTTGCGGCAGTGATAGGGCCTTTGATAGAAGTGCCGGTGATGATAGCGCTGGTTAATGTGGCATTTTTCTTTCGTAAGCATTTATTTGTATAATCGGGCTACCAACTTAAAGCAGGACAGTTTCAGTGCAGACAAAAGGCTCAGGGCGAAAGACTAAGTCTAGGAGGCTAGCAACTTAAGGCGTGACAGGCACTAAGCTTAACCCTTTGCCCTTCGCCTTTCGTCCTTTGTCTGCGCTTAAGAGAACCCTGTCTAAAAGTAAATAATTAAGTGAGTGAGTGTCCCGCCTTAAATTGGTAGCAATCGTAGGGGGGGACACCATTATCAAAATTTAAACGTGATATGATTTTAAAAGCTTGGTTTAAAATATCAATCATTACCCGCAACATGATAACGACGACCCTATGAGCCCATCTAAAAACAAAACCGTCAGCATTACCCCGAAAGCCGATGAAAAGAAAACCTTATCGGCGCAGCAAAAGCTATTTAATACGCTGACTAAGAAAATTGATTTACAAAAGCAGCGTCTGGTCGAATGGCAGGACACTAGACCCTTGTACCAACAAAAAATAGTTGAAAGTTATGAGCCTTTGCAAGAGACTTTTAGTCAGCATAAATTAGCGTGGGTGCAATTATTAGATCAGCATTATGATCTGTCTTTGTTTAAGAAAACCGATAAAATAAAAATTAGACACCTGATCTGCGAAGTATCAGAGCACTTAATTGCGGATCATCAAATGGATGAATTAAAGCCGCTATTTAATAAATATAGTGAGGAAGATTTCGATAGCCTTAATGAAGGCAGGGAGTCTTTTATGGCTGATATGATGAAAAATCTTGCCAAAGATATGTTTGATGTGGATTTAGGTGACGATATTGATATGAGCTCACCGGAAATGTTTCAAGCGCATTTGCATGAAAAAATTCTGGAACGAGAAGAGGCGGAGGCTCAACATCGAGCGGGCATAGCTCGCAAAAAGACTAAAAAACAATTAGAAAAAGAAGCGCGCCTACAAGAAGAAGAGGAGCTGGCCAGTAAATCGGTGCGAGAGGTTTATCGTAAGTTAGTTGCCGTATTACACCCTGATCGCGAGCCAGATCCAGAAGAGCAAAAGCGTAAAACTGAGTTGATGCAGCGCGTTAATATAGCTTACGGCAAAAAAGATTTATTGTTGCTGTTGGCTCTGCAGTTAGAAATAGAGCAAATCAATCCAGCAGAGTTAAGTTTGATTGCCGACAGTCGGCTTAAATATTTTAATAAGATCTTAAAAGAACAATTGGCTGAATTAGAGCAAGAGACTGATGAAATTGAACAGATGTTTAAGATAAATTTAAACATACCGTCTTTCCAGCGCTTAGCACCTAAGCAAATGATGTCTATGCTAGCCAGAGATATTAAAGATTTAGAAATAGATATTTCAGATTTCAAACGTGAACTTAAGGCCTATCAAAACCCTGCTAGCTTTAAAGCATGGCTAAAAACCTATCAGATTCCAAGAGTTGAAGATTCGTACTATTAAATTAGCCTCTACAATATAGAGGCTAATTTATCTTGATTGAATCAGCCCAAATCTGGGCTACGTTCACCGGTACTAATACGAGCACCTTCCAGCATATCAATCACATAAATTTTGCCATCACCATGATTACCGCTATGCGCTGCATTCATGATAGTTTCGAAAATAATCTCCACTAAAGCATCCGGTGCGAAAATTTCTAGACGTTTTTTAGCCAAGAAGGGTTTGTAATCTTGGATATGTTGAGTACGTTCACGTCCAAAGCCATCGCAATCAATGACGCTCATGCCGGGAAAGTCCGGAATCTGCAACAAGGCCATGGTGACGTGGCTAAGCTTGTGGGGCTGAATAAAGGCGCGGATTTCTTTCATAAGGTTCCTTTATGGTTCGTCAGGTTCTGCAAAATAGCGATAAAGTGCTGGCAACAAGGTTAACGTCAATAAGGTTGCCGTTAATAATCCACCGATAATAACAACAGCAAAAGGTTTTGCTGTTTCTGATCCGACGCTGGTTGAGAGTGCGGCAGGAAATAAACCTAGCATTGCCATCAATGCGGTCATGACGACGGGTCTAAGACGACTGACTGAGCCGTTGACGATGGCATCATGTAAGCATTGCCCTTCTCGTCGAAGCTTGTTTAATTGCGAGACAAGAATAACCCCATTTTGTACGGCGATACCAAATAGCGCGATAAAACCGACGGCTGCGGAGACACTGAGATTAATCCCCGTAGCAAGCAGAATGAGAATACCACCGATCATAGCGAAAGGCACGTTCATGAGTATGAGCAATGCATTCTTAATGGACATGAAAGCCCAGAACAACAACACAAATATGAGGCCTAAGCTGATAGCGACAATAACGGCTAAGCGCTTCATGGCGCGTTGTTGGTTTTCAAATTGACCACTCCAAACGATATGATAGCCCGGTGGCATATCGACTTGAGCGGCTACTTTTTGTTGTGCCTCAGCGACGAAGCTGCCTTGGTCTCTATCTATCAAATTACATTTGATAGCAATGCGACGCATATTATCTTCGCGGCTGATTCTGGAAGCGCCTTGATTAATTTTAATAGTCGCCAGTTCCGATAATGGAATGCGCTGACCACCTGGAGACAGTACTGTTAAGTTTTCTAAGCCTGATACCGAGTTACGTGCGTCTTCGTCATAACGTAGCGTGATATCAAAACGACGCTCACCTTCTAAGAACTGCGAAGCGGCTTTGCCGCCCATACCCATTTCCATGACAGCTTCAACATCAGCAACATTAATACCGTAACGCGATACTTTGGCACGGTCAATATCAACCATGACCTGTGCTAATCCAGCTTGCTGTTCGGCGGCCACATCAGTAGCGCCCTGTATCGAGGCAAGAATTCGAGTTACCTGATCGGCTTTGTCTTGTAGTGTTTTTAAGTCACTGCCGAATATTTTAATAGCAATTTCACCTTTAACGCCCGAAATGGCTTCCTCAACGTTATCTTGTATAACCTGTGAGAAGTTAGTGAGTATGCCTGGAAAAATAGCGAGTTCTTTATCCATCGCTTGTACTAGCTGATCTTTTTTCTTATAACGCCAAGTGTCTTTGGAATTTAGATCGATTAAAACTTCTAAATTATTAAAGCCTTTGGGATCTGTGCCATCTTCAGGTCTACCTAGTTGGGTTAAGACCATTTTAGCTTCAGAAAATTTTTCTAACTTTTCTCGCACTTCACGCTCTAGTTCCTTAGCTGTCGTGAGTGAAACGGGTGTAGGTAAAGTGATGGTCAGCCAAATATTACCTTCGTCTAACTTAGGCATAAATTCGGTGCCTATTAATTTTACCGACATAAAACTTAATAGTAATGCGATGACGGCCGTTATAAAAACCGCGCGTGCATGTTTAAGTACCCATTCCAGTAGACGTCGGTAATGGTGCTCCATGCCCTGAACTAGGGGGTTGTGTGTTTCGGCTAATTTTGGTCCCAATAAATAAGTTAGCATCGCTGGCACAAAAGTTAGACTGAATAGCATTGAAGCGACCAGTGCAAAGCTCAGGGTAAAAGCCATGGGTGAGAAAATTTTGGCTTCTACGCGTTGAAAAGTAAAGATAGGTAAAAAAGCAGTGATGATAATGGCTTTTGAAAATAGGATAGGTCTACCCATTTCTGTTGCTGTAATAAGCAGCGTTTGCCGCATAGTGCGCATGTCAACATTACGTTGTAAATCTAAGGTAACCTGTACCATAACGGCTTCAACTAAGACCACTGCACTATCGACGATAATACCAAAGTCAATCGCGCCCAGTGAAATCAAGTTGGCAGAGATTCCGCCTAGATCGACCAGAATAAAGGCGAATAATAAAGACAAAGGAATAATCAAGGTGACTAAAAGTGCTGCTACAAAGCGCCTTAGAAAGACCATTAAGATGATCAAAATCAGCACGGCGCCTTCCAGCATATTGTGTTCAACGGTATGTATGGTATGACCGACTAATTCTGTGCGGTCATAAATAGGTCTAATTTGTACGCCGGGCGGTAGACCAAAGTCGTTCAGCTCTGCGATTTTTTGTTTGACGCCATTAAGTACCTCAACCGCATCACGGCCTTTGATTAATAATACGATGCCTTCAACGACATCATCGCGCTGGTTCATGCCTACCATGCCGGTGCGCGGTTGCGGGCCAACGCTAATATCAGCGACATCTTTAATACGTATGGGCACGCCATCGTTAGTATTGACAACAATTTCGCCGATTTCATCGGCAGACTTTAATAAACCTATACCTCTGACAACTAAGGCTTCATCGCCATGTTCTATATAGCCCCCTCCTGTATTGTTATTATTAGCCGCTATCGCATCAAATACTTGTTGGAGACTAATATTGAAATTTCTGAGTCGATCGGGTTTGGCAGCAACTTTATATTCTTTAACGCCACCACCGTAGGAAACTACGTCGGCAACCCCTTGCATGGTACGTATCTTAGGTTCAATGACCCAGTCTTGAAGTGCTCGCTGTTCAACTAAAGACAAATTTTTAGCATCGATTACATAGCGTAATATTTCACCGACACCGGTAGATAATGGGCCAAGTTGTGGCTTGGTATCAGAGGGAATATCAGCGTTATGTAAGCGTTCTAACACTTGTTGCCGTGAAAAATAATCTTCTGCGCTATCGTCGAAGGTTAGGGTGACGACGGAGAGTCCAAAGATAGATACCGAGCGCATATTCATTAAATGTGGCACACCATTCATGACCCGCTCAATAGGCAATGAAATCAGCTTTTCTACTTCTTCTGGTGCTTGTCCGGGGTATTGAGTGACCACTTGTACGAAGACGTTTTGTACGTCAGGAAAGGCTTGTACAGGTAGGTTTTCAAAAGCGATGATCCCAGAAATAGCAATGGTCAGGGTGGCACCAATTACCATCAGTCGTTGCTGTAGACAAAATGCAATAATACGTTCAATCATTTTGGTATGCTCAGTTTGCTTTATTGCTATTACTGTCGATTTCGACGGCTTCTTCAGCACGCAGTGTTAATGCGCCTTCAATCACGACTTGTTCGTTAGCTTGTAATCCACCGGTAATGATGGCTTTATCTTTAAGCCGCAAACCAATATTAACTAGACGTTGTTTGTAGTGATGATCTTCAAGTGCAATAAATACATAATCAGCATCGCCTTCAGTAAATACTGCCGTTAAAGGAAGGACGATAGCTTGGTCTTCAGGGTCGCTGTTAACATTAATCGTAGCGTACATGCCGGGTAATAAGCGGCCATCAGTATTGGGTAGTTCGCAACGTACTTGGACTGTACGCGTGTTTTCATCGAGTATTTGAGCAATATATTGTACGCTGGCGGGAAAGACGACTCCGGGAAAGGCTGGAACTGAAACCGAGAGTTTTTGCCCTAATTTTATTTTGCTGAGGTTAACTTCAAAAACCTCCATGAGTAGGGTTAGTTTTTTTAAATCGGATACTACATATAATGGCTTATCAAGATCAGGACGTACTTCCATGCCTGGGTTAACGTTGCGTTCAACCACTATGCCAGAGACGGGCGAGCGCAAGCTAAAGTGACCATCACTTTGACCTGCGTTGATATGTAGATTTTTTAAACGTTGCTGAGCACGTTGCAGTGCGCTGCGAGCGCCATTTAGAGCATCTTGTGCCTGCTCTAACTCCTTTTGAGAAATAGCTTTGCCAGCATAAAGCTCTTGCTGGCGATCCCAGGCTTTTTGGGCCAGCGTGTAATCGGCTTCAGCAGCGCCATAGTCAGCTTCGGCAGAGGCCACATCTGGACTATCGAGTTCTAATAAAGTAGCACCTGTTTGTACCGGCGTACCTAAGGTTATCGGTGTGGCAATTACGCGGCCAGCAACGGGCGAACTGATACGTGAAGTCAGTTTTTCGTCATAGCTAATTTTGCCAACCAATGGCTCTAGCAATGGGTGTTGGCTTAGCGCTAGTGTTGCTGTTTTGATGTAGGCTTTTTTGGGTGAGTCCTCGGCCAAAAACACTTTGCCCGGTATGGCTGCGATCTTGGAGATTTCTTTAGTCTTATCGATTGGGTCCGAGCAAGCACTTAATAGAGCCGTTATTAGCAGGCTGCATAAGAAGGGTGTTTTTGTTTGTTGTGGCATGAGTTTACTCTTTACAAGTCTTTGTTAGTTTCGGGGGGTAGCGCTACTTAAGGCTCTTTTTTGTTGTTACGAACGACGGGTGCTTTTTCGGTATCCAATTGCATGCCTAGGGCTTTTTCTAAATCATAGTAAGCATTAGCTCTAGCTATCTCTGCAGCGTAATAATCTCGCATGATATTTTTGTAGGTACGTTGCGCTTCAATAAAATCCAGTACGCTAGCCGCGCCTTTACTGTATGACAGTTCAGAGCTATTTCTAACCGTTAACGCATCGTCTAATAAGCCTTCTTTGAAGCGTTGCACAATTTTGTTGGTGCTAGTCCAAATCGCTAAAGCGGTGATGACATCATTACGAATGCTGAGTTCGGTTTGTTCTGCGGCCAGTCGATTTTGGTTTAAGTTAACAGCGGCTTTGTCGGCTTCACCTTGGTATTGATAGAATAAGGGTAAAGGCAAGCTGACACCGACGAAGCCGGAGTTAAGAGCATTATTACTAGGATCATGCGAGTAGCCAGCATTAATGGTCACATCAGGGTATTTAAGTCTGCGTGCTAATTCGAGTTGTTTGTCCGCTTGATCTGCGCGCAGTTTATCGCCTTCTAGGTCTGGACGTTGTTGCAGGGCTTTGTTGATAGCGTCTTCTTTAGAGAGTAGTTGCCCAAAATCATTGGCTAAAGGCCATTGTTCTTTTGCTTCGAATTGCAGACTTTTGGCTGGCCAGCGCAATAACACCGCTAAATCAGCTTGAGCTTGTTCTACATTGGCTGCTGCGGCATCTAAATCTGATTGCGCACGCATGGCTTCCATTTTTACGCGTAAAAAATCGGATTCCGATATGTCGCCATCCTTCATACGTAAGCGGTTGGCTTTAGATATATCCTCATAATGAGCAACAATTTCTTGTGCTAGCCACGCATTCTTTTGGGTTTGCAAGAGTTGATAATAAGCATCTCTAACCATGTTGGAAAAGATACGTATCGCATCGCGGAAGTCACTTTCTGCGGCTTGCGTGCCAAAGTTACTGCTTTCTATGCGTAGGCCGCGTTTACCAGCCACTTCTATCAACTGGCTGAAAGAATAATACTGGGCAGGACCGCAAGAAGTCCCTGGTGTGGAAGGACAGCCAGTTGCAGCAGCATTATTATTAAGATTATGTGCAAGCTCGAGTATCTGAATGCTGATAGTAGGATTGGGGATAGCACTAGCAATAATGGCATCAGCTCGAGCTTGATCAATATTGTATTGAGCCGCAATTAAATTCAGATTCCGTTGATAAAAAATCGAAACCACCTCATCGACAGAGAGTTGTTGATTTTCAGCCTGCGCATCAAAAGCAAGCAGAAAGTTTAGTAGTAGTAGTAATGAGGTGGTTGCTTTTAAAAAAATAGATTTCATGAGTGTTATGGGTTAGTAGCCATTTAAATCAAACATAGGTATGTCGGTAAGACAGCGGACATGGTTTGTTGAGAGGGCTTTAATATTGTCAATGGTGGATATTTACAGCTATACATACCATTATCTAGGGGGTTGATGACAATACTGTGACAGTATGCTTGGCAATATAGTGTTATCTCTTAAGGTTGCGGGGGCATAATAATGATCGGTATCTTATTAATAGATTATTATTTCTTCTGTTGATAATAAATTAAGCTATTTTTGTGCCAAGCATTGTTATTTATGCTTTTACTGGTGTGATAAGGTTTTTAGTAAAATAATGACTAGCAATGGCGGAGGGCTATGGGTGCAAAACAACCTATTGAGGTTGATTTGCACCTGCATTACATTGCCTTAAGTATGTCTGGAGTAAAGTTGCTAATCCATACTATATAACTTATGCGTTTTTAAAATATTCTAAGGTCATAAAGAGTGCGGCAATTGAACGAGCTTCGGTACATTGGCCAGTCGCCAATAATCCATTGATGTTATCAAGCTTCCAAGGAATGACTTCCAATTCTTCGGGCTCATCTCCTACTAATCTTTCGGCATATAAGTCCTGAGCAAGAACAATCTCTGTACTATGCTCCAAATAAGACGGGGCTAACGATAATGAGCTTAAATGATGCAGGTTTTTAGCACCATAACCGACTTCCTCCTTGAGTTCTCGGTTAGCGGCTTCAAAAAAGGATTCGCCCTCATCCGTTTTACCTTTGGGTAGGCCGACTTCGTATCGGTGTACACCCGCTGAATATTCTCTTATTAAGAGTACCGTTTCAGCATCTAGCATAGGTACGATTAAGACAGCTCCACCTGGCTTGCCTCGAGCTAAGCGTTCATAATTGCGTAACTCACCATTACTGAATTGTATGTCTAGTGATTCAATGCGAAATAAACGGCTTTGAGCGATGGTTGTTGTTTTTAGAATAGTGGGTCTGTTAGGCATTGTGGTATTTTATGATTTTTTATTACTAAATATAACTCATCATGATTGATTGGCAAAAAATTGATACAGTTTTACTGGATATGGACGGAACTTTATTGGATTTGAACTTTGATAATCATTTCTGGAAAGAGTTTGTACCCTTAAAGTTTGCCCAATTACACGATATGGATGTAAGTTTGGCCAAGTTGCAATTAGAGCCTCAGTTCAAAAGTATGGAAGGGCAGTTGGAGTGGTATTGTTTAGATTATTGGAGTGAAGCCTTGCAGTTGGATATTGTGGGCTTAAAGCGAGAGCTTTCCGAGTTAATTGCAGTGTTGCCTCATGTGACTGAGTTTTTAGAAAAGCTGCAGCAATCCTCTAAGCAAGTGTTGTTGGTGACCAATGCGCATCGCGATAGTTTAGCCCTGAAAATGGAAAAGACCTGCCTACAGACTTTTTTTGATGGCATTGTCAGCTCTCATGATTTGGGCTTTCCTAAAGAGCATGCTGGTTTTTGGCCATTGTTACAGCAATGTCAGGTCTTTGATAAAGAGCATACTTTGATGGTTGATGACAGTTTGGCAGTGTTGAATTCAGCCCAGTTATTTGGCATAGGGCATTTAATCTCTGTGAGCAAGCCGGATAGTCAGCAACCCAAAAAGGAGATCGCTGAATTTCGTTCTATTGAGGATTTTCGGGAGTTGATGGTCGGCTGGTAAATTTCTTATGCTTGTCTGAGCTAGGACGCTTACCTTGATGATCGGCTTTAGGTTTAGGCGTTCTTCTTGCTGGTGTGATGATGTCTGCTAAAAGATTGGCGGTGATGGCGTTAACAGGAATTTTCTGGCCTATGTAGGTTTCAATATCCGGCATGGAATAGGCGTAATGCTCACAAATAAAGCTAATAGCGACGCCGCTCGCGCCAAAGCGAGCTGTTCTTCCAATTCTGTGTACATAATCTTCAACATCCTGAGGTAAATCATAATTAATAACATGAGAAACGTCAGCTATATGAAGACCTCTTGCAGCAACATCCGTAGCAATGAGTAAGGTGATTTTATTGTCCTGAAAATCAGCCAGTAGCCGCTGACGTTTGTCTTGCGGCACATCACCACTAAGAGCCGCAGTTTTATAGCCATTGGCGTTAAGGGTATCGTCCAAAAGTTCTGCACAACGTTTGGTGTTGACAAAAATAATGCTACGTTGCGGTTGATGATGGTTTAACAAGCCGATTAATAAAGGTATTTTTTGTTCGTTGGCGGGGCAATAGGCACTTTGCTGTATCGCCTTAGAAGTCACTTCCTCCGATTCTATCCGAATGAGTATTGGGTTGTTCATGTGCTCATAGGCAAGCTCAGTGACTTTATAAGAAAGGGTCGCTGAAAATAGCATGTTTAAACGCTGTTCGGGTGCTGGCATGCGATGTAATAAATACCGGATGTCCTTGATAAAACCTAAATCAAACATGCGATCAGCTTCATCCATTACGGTGACTTGGATGTGATCCAGCGTGAAAGCATTTTGTTTATAAAAATCAATAATCCGTCCTGGAGTACCGATGATAATATCAATATTGGTTTTTAAGATATCCAATTGTTTTTGATAATCGGTGCCGCCATAAATCAATGCGAACTTTAAATTAAGATGTTTGCTGAGTAATAAAGCATCTTTATGAATTTGGATCGCCAGTTCACGGGTCGGGGCAAGAATGAGTGCCCTAGGATTTTTAATAGCTTCACTTTCATCATTCAATAGGTGCTGAAAAGTAGCCAGCAAAAAGGTAGCGGTTTTACCTGTTCCCGTTTGCGCTTGTCCGGCAATATCTTTACTGCGCAATAATAAAGGCAGAGCTTGGTCTTGAATCGGTGTGCAATGATTAAACTTGGCATCGTTTAAGCCTAACAAAATGGAGTCAGACAATTCAAGATTGCAAAAGCGTGTTTCAGTTAAATGAGTAGTATTCATAAGCTATAGCATAACGTAAAAATCAAATTGCTTGAAATTGATTGACTCAATAAGCTATCCCTCCTATAGTTTTGTTTTTTATTTTGGAGAAATAGTGTGAGCGATTCAGTTCTACATGTAAGTGATAGTGAATTTAACGAAACTGTTATTAAAGCTAGTGGACCTGTATTGGTTGACTATTGGGCAGAATGGTGTGGTCCTTGTAAAATGATTGCTCCAGTACTGGATGCTATAGCCGCAGAATATGCCGGTAAAGTAACGGTCGTAAAAATAAATATAGATGACAATCCGCAGACGCCACAACACTATGGTGTGCGAGGCATTCCAACATTGATGTTGTTTAAAGATGGTGAAGTCGAAGCGACTAAAGTCGGTGCGCTGACTAAAGTAGAGCTTGCCAAATTCCTTGATAGTAACATTTAAAAAGAGTTCTCATTATTCAGGCCGCCCATAAAAGTTGGACGGCTCTGAATACTTGATATATACTTCTTCCGTGCGATAGTCTCGCGCACTCAATCATATCGTCTGATACTTACCCTCCGAATTCTAAATTCTATCCTGGTTGTTACGGTGTACAGCCGAACTACTTTTCTCCGAGTTGTCTTTTTATGAATCTTACCGAGTTAAAATTAAAACAAATTAGTGAAGTTATTGAAATTGCCGAGTCCCTTGGACTTGAAAATGTCGCTAGATCACGCAAGCAAGATTTGATCTTTGCTATTCTAAAGAAGCAGGCAAAGGCCGGCGACGATATTTCTGGTGATGGTGTTCTTGAGATTTTGCAAGATGGTTTTGGATTTTTACGAACCCCGGGTTGCTCTTATTTAGCCGGCCCCGATGATATTTATGTGTCACCCAGTCAAATAAGACGCTTTTCTTTAAAAACCGGTGATACGATCACAGGTAAGATCAGACCTCCTAAAGATAATGAGCGTTACTTTGCGATGCTCAAAGTTGATCAGATCAATTTTGAATCCCCAGAGAATACTAAAAATAAAATCACCTTTTCTAATCTGACGCCCCTTTTTGCTAAACAACGCTTCACTCTTGAGCAAGGCAATGGCAGTAGCGAGGATTTAACAGGAAGAATTATCGATTTAATAGCGCCGATTGGTAAAGGCCAGCGTGGTTTGATTGTATCGCCACCGAAAGCAGGTAAAACCATGATACTGCAAAGTTTGGCGCAAGCTATTGCAGAGCAAAACCCAGAGTGTTATTTAATCGTACTCCTAATTGATGAGCGTCCAGAAGAAGTAACCGAAATGGAGCGTTGTGTTAGAGGTGAGGTGATTTCTAGTACCTTTGATGAACCTGCCACTCGCCACGTACAAGTTGCTGAAATGGTTATTGAAAAAGCGCGTCGCTTGGTTGAGCATAAACACGACGTGGTTATTTTGTTAGACTCGATTACTCGTCTTGCTAGAGCTTATAATACGGTCGTGCCTTCGTCAGGTAAAATATTAACGGGTGGTGTTGATGCCAATGCCTTAGAAAAACCTAAACGATTTTTTGGTGCGGCGCGTAATATCGAAGAAGGCGGCAGTTTGACCATTATCGCTACGGCGTTGGTAGATACCGGGTCAAGAATGGATGAGGTTATCTATGAAGAGTTCAAAGGTACCGGCAACATGGAATTGCATCTGGATCGCAAAATTGCTGAAAAAAGAATTTATCCTGCGATCAATATAAATCGTTCTGGTACGCGTAGAGAAGAGTATTTGGTTGATCCTGATACCTTGCAAAAAACTTGGATCTTACGCAAAATTCTGCAACCTATGGACGAAACAGCCGCTTCAGAATTTTTGATTGGTAAGCTGAAAGACTTCAAAACCAATGCTGAGTTTTTTAACTCCATGAAGCGCTAGTTTTATAGAACATAGCGATTGCTTGCTTTTTTACACAGAGTGCACCCAGAGACTTGGCTATGACTGACCCTACTTTATTAATACATGCACTTATTTTAGGTATTGTTGAAGGCTTGACTGAGTTTCTTCCAGTTTCATCTACCGGTCATTTAATTCTAGTGGGTCAATTACTTGGGTTTAATGATGATAAAGGTAAGGTCTTTGAAATTGCTATTCAGTTTGCAGCGATACTTGCCGTTGTTTGGGAGTATCGGGTACGATTAGCTCATACTTTGATTAGTGTAAGAACAGAACCGAAATCTATGCGTTTGGCTTTAAATTTGGTCGTTGCTTTCTTGCCAGCGGCTATATTGGGTTTTTTGTTTTTAAAACAAATAAAAGCCTATTTATTCAATCCTATGGTGGTCGCTTCAGCGTTTATCATAGGTGGCCTTCTGATTTTGTGGGCCGAGCGTCGTCAGCATGTCGTTCATGCTGAATCTATAGATGACATGACTTGGCGAGATGCCTTAAAAATTGGCTTTGCACAAGCTTTGGCCATGATACCTGGAACTTCCCGTTCTGGTGCAACGATTATCGGTGGCTTATTTTTTGGCTTATCTCGCCGAGCGGCTACTGAGTTCTCTTTTTTCCTCGCTATCCCCACCATGTTTGCTGCAACGCTATACGATGTTTATAAACATAGGTATTTGTTCAGCATGGATGATATGGCTTTGTTTGTGGTCGGTGGCACAGTCTCGTTTATCAGTGCTTTTTTTGCCGTACGTGGATTAATCCGCTTTATTAGTCGACATGATTTTACCGTGTTTGCTTGGTATAGAATTATATTCGGTGTCATGGTGTTAGTTTCTGCACAACTGGGTTGGGTCAATTGGGGCTTGAATTAAGTTAGGCTAGCAATTTAAGGCGGTAAATATAGCTTAATCGTTCACTATTAGATAAGGCTCTCTAAGTTGCAGACAAATGGCGAAAGACGAAAGACTAAAGACTAAGCCTACTCGCCATAAGTTGCTAGCCTCTTAGATTTTGCCTTTTGCCTTGAGTCTTTCGCCTACATTCATTCTAGCCAATTAAAAGCTTTATCTAACGCCCTATTTTTATACTTTCCCATCCTCCAAAACCGCTAGCTTTACAGCGGCTTCATAAAATTTTATCGTCCATTCACATACCGTTAACTTAAATGCGGTTACAATATTCATTTTTGAATAATGTAGGCTAGCTTTTGACAGAAAAAACGATTCGAATTGCTACGCGGCAGAGCCCTTTGGCATTATGGCAGGCCGAGCACGTCGCAGCCTTATTGGAGCAGACCTTTCCAGGTGTGAAGACTGAACTTATCAAAATGGTCACGCGCGGCGATAAAATCTTGGATGCCCCTTTAGCTAAAATTGGCGGCAAAGGTTTGTTTGTTAAAGAGTTAGAGCAAGGTATGCTTGAAGGTGCCGCAGATATCGCAGTGCATTCAATGAAAGATGTGCCAGTTGAATTTCCCGTGGGCTTGCATTTGGCAGCTATATTAACGAGGGAAGATCCTACTGATGCTTTAGTATCAAATCATTATTCGTCTCTAGCAGAGTTGCCTACCAATGCCAGAATAGGCACGTCTAGTCTACGCAGACAATGTCAGCTTAAAGAGCGTTTTCCTGATGCGCAAGTTTTGCCTTTAAGAGGTAATGTCAATACTCGTTTAGCCAAACTCGATGCGGGTGATTATGATGCCATTATTTTGGCTTCAGCTGGCTTGATAAGATTAGGTATGAAAGATCGTATCGCACAGTCTTTAGATCCTAGTGATAGTTTGCCTGCCATAGGCCAGGGTGCGATAGGAATAGAATGTCGTGTTGACGATGTTGAAATGAATGGCATGTTACAGCGTTTGCATGATCCTGATGCTGGCTTATGCGTCAGTGCTGAACGCGCCATGAATGCACGTTTACAGGGCGGATGCCAAGTGCCGATAGGCGGTTTTGCTCAATGTATTAATGGACAATTATTTATGCGTGGCTTGGTGGGTGATCCTGATGGTAGTGTGCTTTATCGAGCTGAACGTTGGTCTGAAGTTGATCAAGCAGAGAGCATGGGGCGCGAGATAGC
>CAMDOP010000002.1 GCA_945903675.1 Crenothrix polyspora | reverse complement strand
TGATGGCCAAATAGAGTATGTACTGCAATTGATTGAAGATATAACGCAACAAAAAGCCAATCAACAGCTATTAACCCTACTGTCTCAAGCCTTAGAACAAAGCCAAGGCCCTGTGGTTATCACTGACCTATCGGGCAATATGGAGTATGTTAATGCCAGCTTTATCGCTCTTTCGGGTTATAACAAAGAAGACTTGCTTGGCAACAATCAGCGACTACTGAAATCAGGGAAAACACCGGACAGCACTTATCAGTTGATGTTTAAAGCCATGCAGGAAGGTCAAAACTGGCAAGGCGAATTTATTAATCACTCTAAACTCGGGATTGAGTACATCGTATCTACCCATATCTCACCCATTCGTAATGACTGCGGTGAAATCAGCCATTATTTAGGTGTTAAAGAAGATATTACTCACCGCAATGCCTTAAGACTAGCCTTACAAGACAGCCAACAATTCACCACTAGCATTTTAGACTCACTACTCTCTGAAATTGCAGTAATAGACCGTGATGGCTTTATCGTAGCCACTAATCAGCCTTGGCGACAATTCGGTGTCAAAAATGGCTTAGGCTACACTTATGATGATTGGGTGGGTATTAACTACTTAAATTGCTATAGTAATTATAATGAAGTCTACGCGGAGACTAGCCCCTTTATCCTAAACGCCTCCAATGGGATTAAACAAGTACAAGACGGTAAACTTGAGGTATTTCGATTAGAGTACCCTTGTTCAATTGATGGAACAGACATCTGGTTTGAAATGCAGGTTAAGGCTTTAAATACTGAGTCTGGCGAAATCATCATCCAACATACTAATATTGATACCTACAAACAAATTGAATTTGAATTAGCTGCAGCCAAATTTACGGCAGAACAAGCGACGACTGTTAAGTCTGAATTTTTAGCAACCATGTCGCATGAAATACGCACGCCGATGAATGCCATTATCGGTTTTTCAAAACTGGCCTTATACCAAGACTTTAGCCCTGAAGCACAAAGTTATTTTGCTAAAATCAACACCGCATCAACGAGTTTATTAAGCTTGCTCAATGGTATTCTTGATTTATCGCGTTTAGCTGCCCAAAGTATTAACCTTGAGCCCATAGCCTTTCAACTCGATAGCATGGTTGATTCATTACACATGCTTTTTATAGACGCCTGCTCTAGTAAGGGCCTAACACTGAACTTGACGATTGATGAAAAAGTGCCAATGGGGTTGTTAGGCGACGCTAACCGCCTACAACAAATACTGATCAATCTATTGGGCAATGCCATTAAATTTACTGAGTCTGGTAATGTTAGCTTAGCCATCAGCCTACAACAATCACAGCAATCGCTAGTTCGTTTAGTCTTTTCTGTTAAAGACACGGGCATCGGTATTGCTAGCGAACATCAACATAAGTTATTTTTACCGTTTAGTCAGGTTGATGGTTCTATTACTAGGCTCTATGGCGGCTCTGGTTTAGGACTGGCAATATGCAATGAATTATTAAGTCTGATGGACAGTCAATTGAGCTTATGCAGCATTCCCAACCAAGGTAGCACGTTTAGCTTTGAGCTAAACTTAGCGGTATTGCCATTAAACTTTATTAGTAACACGGACCAAGCAAATTCATTCAAACTTAATTCTAATGAACATAACCCCTCATTAGCGGGCTATAAAGTTTTAGTGGTTGAAGATAATATAATCAACCAGCAAGTGGTTACAGAATTCCTCAGCTTATCGGGCATTTTAGTCAGTGTGGCAAATAACGGTAAAGAGGCGCTTGAACTATTGGCTCAAAACGATTTTTCTGCGGTATTAATGGATATGCACATGCCGGTAATGGATGGTTTTGAAACGACTCAGCAACTACGATTACAACCTCGTTTTAAAAACCTGCCGATCTTTGCACTATCTGCAGGGGTGACAGCTGAAGAACAAGCCCGTTGCTTGGCAAGTGGTATTAATGAATTTATCAGTAAACCCATCACTCCTGAGCAGCTTTTAACTGTACTCACGCGTTGGATTAAGCCTGTTGCGATTCCAGCACAACGAGTTAATGTAGCGGCAACTGCATTATATGATGACTTAGCTCTTTTTGATTTTAAAAACATCTTAGCCTTAATAGGTAATAATCAAGCCTTGCTTATTGATATATTACAAACATTTAAAGACAGCTTCCACAGTTTTCCAGCAGAACTTAATGCCTTACTCTTGACTAAAGATAGATTGGCCATTCAGGCCATAGTGCATACTTTAAAAGGTACAGCCGGAAATATGGGTGCAGTGCGTTTACATGCCGCCGTAACCCTCTTTGATGCAGAACTTAAAGTAAGCTTGCCCAATGAAGACCGCTTACAAAGCTTTAGCCAAACATTTATAGCGACCATGGCAAGCTTAGATAACATACTAAAGTCATAAGAGTCATAGCTTCAGCGCAGACGAAAGGCTCAGGGCGAAAGATTAAGCCTAGGAGGATAGCAACTTAGGGCGAGGCAGATACTAGACTTAACCCTTCGCCTTTCGTCCTTTGTCTGCTTTTAAGAAAAGTGAACGATTAAGCTAATGTCCCGTCTTAAATTGGTAGCCAGTTTTATAAGATGTGCTGAGGAACGAAGCGCATCACTATAATAGTGCGATGCGCTTCACTATCGTTCAGCACATCCTATAGAACTAAAGTCATAAGGCTAGCAACAGCTCCAGCGCAGACGAAAGGCTCAGGGCTAAAGATTAAGCCTAGGAGGCTAGTAACTTAGGGCGTGGCAGATACTAGACTTAACCCTTCGCCTTTCGTCCTTTGTCTGCTTTTAATAAAAGTAAACAATTACTGCGTAGGTGGTGCAGGTGGCAAGCCTGGTGGCGGCGGTGGTATATTCGCACGAGATTCAGGCGTTTGTGTTGACTTAGCACCAGAAGCATTAGGATGTTGGGCATCCGGTGGCGGTGGCGGCATAGCTGCTGCGGGTGTAGTTTGAGCTTGGGGCAGTGCCAACTGTCCAGAGACAGGAACTTGATGCCCTTTAGCATACATACATTGAATAAAAGCTGCATCATAACGCTGCTGATTAATTTCAATAGAGCCAATAGCTGTGCCCGTGCCGACTAAACTAGCCGCTTGAGCTAAGGCAAGTTGTTGACAGCTCGCATTATCATTAATGAATCTATCAAATGACATAGCTGAACCCGGCAATACCAACACAGAAGGACCTGAAGGCAGGTTGGCACAACCCGTTAATGCCAACACGATTGTACTGGAAACCACAAGCTTAAAACCTGACATGGGAACACTCCTGAATAAAAAAGATTAATGAGAGCAGACAAAAGGCTAAGGGCGAAAGCTTAAGTCTCGCATCTGTAACACATTAAGTTGTTAGACTACACTTGGCTTCGCCTTTAGCCCTTCGCCCTGAGCCCTGAGCCTTAGGGTTTTTACAATAATACCAGTATTTAACAGTCAGGAAAATTAACGTTTCTCATGAGGCTTAATCTTAATAGATTTGTTTGCTTATAATTCTAAAGCGCTGTTTTTTGCTTCTGCAAAAGATGACTAAGTGAATAGCGACTAAATAGTTACCATGCCCTCGCTATGCTTATGTCGGCAATAAAAGACCTATTAGGTAAATGTTTTGAAGCTAATATTTAGATTGCGGCTTTGTGTATTGCAAATTATCACAACACAAGTAAGCACTTAGGCTGGGCTAAAAGGATGATTGATCGCCAGAACGGCTGAAATAGATAAGTGTGTAACTATGATTTATTATAAAGTTGCTAAACTAACAACAAAAAGCCTTCCAAGGCTGATAGCCGAGGAAGACTTTAAGATGCTTGTGGTCTTAATCCCATGAAAGTTGACCGTCGCGTGCACGCTTACGGTTAACTTTAAGATTACTAACGATGGTGGTTGCTGCAAACAGCGCTGATGAAATAATAAATTCGCCTGATATAAAGCCTACTAAGGCGATAATAACTAATATTGCTATAGCAATGTCTTTACTGATGTCGGTCATAAGGAAATCCTCAATAAGATTAGGTTAATGGTTTTACTTTACTGCAGGTAAACTATATCGAAGTATCTTATTGTTGACAATAGCGCCAAGGATTTATAGATTGTTTCCTAATAGAATACAATGATTATAAGTTCAGGCGAAGGGTTTAGGGTTTAGGGCTAAAGGCAAAACCTAGTAGGATATTGTGCAGATTCGAGTCCTTCGTCCTTCGCCCTTCACCTTTCGCCTGCTTTCATGACAACCCTGTATAAAAGTCAACGTATAAGCTAAACTGTTGAACCTGAAGTTGCTTGCCCCTATAAATAACATAACCGACTGTAATAACTGGAGTTGCTCACATGATAAAGCCTACTTTTCCTAGCATTGCCCTATTGTTTATATTCTACTGCCTAAGTGCACCCACTTTTGCTGAAGAGGATGCTAGCTTACATCAAGTATTTCAGGCCGCAGAAGCTGGCAAATTTAAAGAAGCTCAGTCTATGATGGACAATGTGCTAAAAAATCACCCCAATAGTGCTAAAGCCCACTTTGTCGAAGCCGAACTGCTGGCTAAACAAGGCTTAAATAAGCCTGCCAGTGCGGAGCTTAGCAAGGCAGAACAACTAGAGCCTGCGTTAACATTTGCTAAACCAGAAGCACTACAAAGTCTAAAAAGTCGTATTGCAGGTGGAATAGCTGGCAACACACAACCGGCTATTGTTCACCAATCAGATACAACTATGGCTATGCCCAATAATTGGTTAATGCCATTGCTTCTATTCGTAGGCTTAGCTGTGTTGATTTTATTTGTCATGGCATTGTTTCGTCGTAATACACAATCTCTTACGGCTAATAACCATCCAGCTTATGCGCCTAACACTAATACTAACAATAACCCTGTAGGCAATCCTGGCATGGGTTCAGCAATGGGCCAACCGGCGGCTGGCGGTGGCATGGGTTCTGGCTTAATGGGTAATTTAGCCACAGGAGCGGCATTAGGTGCGGGTGTAGTCGCTGGAGAAGCCTTAATGCATCACTTTATTGATGGTGATCACAACAAACCTGCTGCCCAAAATCAAGCCTCTGACCATTCACCCTGGAGTTCGCCAGACAATGCCGCTAGCACTCCCAGCAGCAGTAATGATTATGATATGGGTGGTAATGATTTTGGTGTTCAAGATTCATCTTCTTGGGATGATGATAACAGTGGCGGTGGTGACGATGATAGTTGGTAATAGTAAACTATTGGAGACTTTAAAAACCCGTAGCCTTAACTAGAGTAAAAGGCCTATCTGCCACTATTGTTGCAGATAGGCCTGCACCACAAGCTAATGACTGACTATGCCAATCTGATGCTCTACCAAACGTTTCAGGTACACTTAGAAATGCTGAGAGTTTCTGAGGATTCACAACACAGGTATTCAACCCTAAAGCGATACCCTGCCCTGTGGCTTTTACAAAAGCCTCTTTCCTTGTCCAAAAATCATAAAAAGCTTGTACTTGCTCTATCTCTGGCAATTGAGTCCAATAGGCTCGCTCTTGTTCGGCAAAACATTTATCGACTAAACCCGCAAGATTAACTCGCCGCTTACACACTTCAATATCAATGCCTAACTGCGCCTTATTTGTCAGGGCAAACAAGATATGGTCTCCCGTATGAGACAAATTAAAGCAAAGTTCAGGATAATGTTCTAAATAGGGCTTGCCCTGTTCAGCCCTGCTGATTTTAAGCTGCTCTGGCGACTCATTCAGCCATTGCCCTAGAATGACCCTTAATCGCCCATGTATATCGACATAGCGGTACTGTAGCAGCGGTTGTTTGATGCGTAATGCCTGAGCGCGCTCAAGTTTATCAAGCAAGCGCCAATAGCGTTGATCATCTTGAGTCTTTGTGCTGACTGTAGCCTGCCAAACCCTGACTTCAATAATGTCCGACAATCGCCCTACCCTCACCACGTTTATCACTTGCCGCAGCCAAGCTTTTAGTCGCCTTGCTGAGTTGTACTGCTTGCATATCGCCATAAGCTAAAGGTACTGGCTTTAATTGATGGCCCAAGGCAAGTAGCCCAGTTAACTCTGCGTCAGACAAGGCGGATTTTTCATATTCAATAACATCAGGCATAAACTGATGATGAAAGCGCGGCACCTGCACCCATGATTCTGGGCCATTGCCTTTTGCAAAATCCAATAGTGCTAATAACACCATAGAGATAATACGACTGCCACCCGGCGTGCCTAATACTGCGACCTGATACTCATCTTCCAGAAAAGTCGGGGTCATACTCGACAACATACGCTTACCGGGCGCGATGGCATTAGCACTACCGCCAATCAAACCATATATATTCTTTGCTCCGGGTAAACTAACAAAATCATCCATTTCATCATTCAAAAGCACGCCTGTACCTTTTGCAACAAAAGCGGAACCAAAAGAAAAATTAACACTGAGGGTTGCGGCCACTCGATTACCTTCTTCATCCATAATAGAAAAATGCGTGGTGTTAATGCCTTCAGACTGTGCTTTTATTTCACCTGACAATAACTCACTGGGCAGTGCCTTATCAAGGCGTAGGCTACTTCGTATGCCAGCGGCATACTCTTCATTCAATAAGCGTTTTACAGGGATATCAATAAAGTCGGGATCGCCTAAATACAAGGAACGATCATGATAAGCACGGCGTAGCGCCTCAGCAATTAGATGTTTACGAGTCAACTCATCACTATGTTGTAAATCATAGCCAGATAATATGTTTAAAGCCTCTATCAACACGATGCCGCCTGATGAAGAAGGTGCAGCACTGGTGATTGTTATGCCTTGGTAAACACCTTTAACCGGTGCTCTCTCAATGACCTGATAAGCTGCAAGGTCAGCTTTAGTCCAGATTCCTCCAGCCTGTTGCACGCTACTGACTAATTTGTCGGCAATAACTCCACTATAAAAACCATCCCAACCGGATTCTGCCAAGCGCTCTAAGGTTTGTGCTAGATCGGCTTGGCGTAGTATGGAATATAATTCAGGAAGCTTGCCATTGTTTAAAAATATCGCCGCACTCTCAGGGTAAGCATTAAGTACATCAGCTCTGACTTTTAAAATATTTAAATAGTGATCACTAATGGCAAAGCCCGTTTTTGCATAACGTATGGCGGGTGCCAAGCTGACAGCCAATGGCAGTTGTCCATAATGTTCAGCAATATGTACTAATGCTGCAGGTAATCCAGGAATAGCTGCAGCCAAGGCACCATCGACCGCTAGCTTAGGTATCACCTGCCCGTCTTTATCTAAAAACATATCTTTATGAGCGGCTAACGGCGCTTTCTCACGACCATCTATCATGGTTTCAAAACCATCTTTTTGTCTATGCAACAGCCAGTAACCGCCGCCACCCATACCAGAGCCATTAGGCTCTAATACAGCCAATGCTGCACTCACTGCTACCGCCGCATCGTAAACATTACCGCCTTTAGCTAAGACTTCAAAGCCTGCAGCAGTGGCTAAAGGATGCGCACTGGCTATCGCAGCTTTATGGGGAGCCGCATATAGGGGAGATTCACTAAAAATAGTGATTAACAACAAGAGCGTAGACAATCTCTTTAACATACTATTTACCAGATATAGTGTTATGACCTAGTCATTAAGCGGTTACGGTAAGCAAGTTAATACACTTAATGCGTTAAAAAATCGTGTACTTGTGCAATAAAAACCTGAGGCTGCTGTACATGTAGCCAATGTCCAGCATGATCTATCACACTCAGTTTAGCTTCTGGAAATAAGGACTTAATGTCCTGCTCTGTTACAAAACTAGAGTCTGAACCCGCCAGAAACAAGCATGCTTGTGAGTAGGGCTTTACTGACTGAGTATCTGGAAAACCAATAATAGCCGGCGCACTTTTCTGAAAGATATCAAGATCAATCCGCCAACGATAACAACCCTCTTTAAGAATAATGTTTTGTAACAAGAACTGCCGATAACTTAACTCTGGAATGTCGGAGGCTAATAATAACTCAGCCTGTTTGCGATTATTGATGTCAGCTAAGGGTAAGGCCTTTAAGGCGGCTATCAACTTATTAAAGCAATGACTGTAACTAACAGGGGCTATATCTGCTACTAATAACTTATTGATCCGTTCAGGATGATTAAGCGCAAACCACATGGCCACTTTACCCCCCATGCTGTGACCCAACAAACTGACAGTGCTTAAGCTATGATCCTCCATAAACTTCAATATATCAGTCGTCATGCTGACATAATCCATCTGCGGGTGTTGTGGCGAACACCCATGATTTCGCATATCTAGGACATAAACATGAAAATCAACAGCAAGCTTTTCGGCTACTTGTCGCCAATTACGACTAGAGGCAAAAAAGCCATGTAAGATAAGCAAAGGCGGATGCATTGCTGCACCCAGTTCTTCATAGGCTAAAGTGACAGCTTCCATTAGAGAAAGGCAGCAAACAACAGCCCCATAATGCCACCCAAAACGCCACCCCAAACGACTAACCAGCCTAGGTGTTCATGAATAATCGCCTCAACCATTTCTTTAACCAATTGTGGCGTTAGCTCATTCAAACGTTTATCAATGACCGTTTCGATTTTATCAACGATATCTATACCAATTTTATTGGCATTTAAGCCTTCTTTAAGCGCCGACTTAAAGCGATCTGACTCAATCATATCAACCAATGTGACTTTCATCTTTTCTGTAAAAGGTTCTTTTAAAGGCACTAGCGCTTCTTCACCCCCCATCATCATCAACATACCACCGAATGAGGAGTTCATGATTGAAAACACCAGACTCTCATAAATTTTGTCATAATCAACCGCATTTAAGAAAGGCTCCAAATTTAGCACTTTACTGCCTTCTTGTTCCTCAGTTTCAATAAACTGCTGAATATTACTAGCCGTAAAAAACTGCTCCATCATGAGTTTCTTAATTGAATGTTTAAACTCCTCAAAACGTTCAGGTATTACACCGGAACCATAACAATAAGGTACTTTTTCAAACAACATATGTATAGCTAACCAATTAGTAACCGCTCCTGACAGTGCAAAAAAACCGATCGACTTAATAAGTTCAGATAAAACAGGACTTATAAAACCCAAAATAATGATCGAAAAAGCAATAAGGTTGGTAATAACAGATTTATTCAAAGGTTGATTCATGTTTTTTATATAAAATATCAATGAGTGTGCCTACAAGCATAACAGCGAAGGCCTAGAGGGTTTGGATAGGATTTTTAATAGTCAATGAGCGCTCTGACAAAAGCAGGTAACCTTATGATACTTATAGCGCCACGTCAACCCTGCAACCTAAGTGCTAAGCACTTAAGAGCAATATTGATCATCACAGCAATCTTGTTATCAAACGCTTTTAGCTAATTAATACTTATGTGCTTATGTTTTTATAACGACTAGTGATGAGTTATGACTATAATTGAGCTCCAATAAACAATCTATACGATGTGATTGGATCAATAATGAATCTAAACTTCCAAACAATACCAGCAACTCGTTATCCACATAGATGAACGTAAAGTTATCTGAACGAGCATGCTTCAGAATAAAAGGGGGATAACTTAATGAATATCAATAAATTACTGGGCAGCATTATGATGCTTGCTTTACTAAGTAGTGGTGTAGTGACTGCTTCTGAACATCATAGCGGCCATGGTGGCGGACCTAAAAGTAGTGGCGGTTCTGCTAGCACGTGTGGCAAGCCGCAATTAGCAAAATTCTCACCCGCTCATTTAGCCAATGTCGCACCAGGATCGATCTTTTCTTTTTATGCTTACAACATTGATAAGCCTGAGTTTGTGTCGGCCACTGTTAAAAACATAGCTGTTGAATTAAGCGCTGAATTCAAAGATCCATTCTATTTAATAAAAGGCAAGTTACCTGCCTCACTCGTTGATACCGCAGCTAGAATTAATATCAAAGTGACTGGAAAATCGCCTCATTGTGAAGCTGAAGATGGTTGGTTATTACTCATAGGTAAGAAATAACTCTCTAAGCAACTACTATCAACTGCAATACAATTGCAGTTGATAGGTTTATCTTTTATACCCACTTCAAAGCACCTAGGTCTATTGTAATGCTCAGCTATCGACACTCTTTTCATGCCGGCAATTTCGCTGATGTTTTAAAACACCTTGTTTTAATCAAAATTCTTGAACACTTGTGTAAAAAAGATAAAGCATTTAGTTGCATCGATACTCATTCAGGCCCTGGCGACTATGTACTCAATGGAGATTATGCTTTAAAAAATAAGGAATTTGAAAACGGCATTACTCAACTATGGCAATGTTCTGACCTACCTGAAGACCTTAATACTTATGTTAAGCTCATTAAAAAATTCAACAGCACAGATACATTAGTGCGTTATCCTGGCTCTCCATTAATTACCCAACAATATTTACGCAGTAAAGATCATTTATCTTTGTATGAGCTACATAGCACTGAAATTGAACTATTAAAATCAGCGATTAATAAAGATAGGCGTATTCATGCTTTTCATGCAGATGGTTTAAGCAGTGCGATTGCTTTGTTGCCACCTAAAGAACATCGGGGCTTAGTATTTATCGACCCCTCCTACGAAATAAAAAGTGACTATGATCTAATTATAAAAAGATTGATACAAATGCATAAACGTTACGCCACAGGCATTTTCGCGCTCTGGTATCCCGTCATCGATCGCACACGCAATCAACATCTAGAAAAAGCACTCAAAAAGGCTGATATAAAAAACATACAATTATTTGAATTAGGCATTAAGGAAGATAGCCCAGAACATGGCATGACCTCTAGCGGTATGATAGTCATCAATCCACCTTGGACTTTAGCTTCTGATATGCAAAAAACCTTACCTTGGCTCAGCAATACCTTGGGTATTGACGGTGCAGGCAGTTACCGCATAGAAACTTTGGTTGCTGAATAAACAGCACTCATCGTATTAGGCTGTAGGTCAGGTTAGCGATAGCGTAACCCGACATTTTGTCGAAGTGTCCATTATTAAGTTTGTAGCCCTGAATAAGGTATTACAAAAACAGCTAGCACTAGCAATGCTAAAATAGCCCTCATATAACTACTCATTAACAAGTTTTACAGGTTACTCTCTATGAAAAATATTATTGTGATGTCAGGTGACATTGGCAGTGGCAAATCTTCGGTTGCGACAGAACTAAAACAATTAACAGGCTTTGAAATCATCGGCACAGGCACCATACAACGCGCTATAGCAAGTCGACGCGGATTAACCACGCTTGAACTAAACGAAATATCGCAAACTGATCGTAGTATTGATGATGAAATTGATGCCTATGTCATAGAAACAGGGAAAAACCAAGATCGTTTGATTATGGATTCTAGGCTGGCTTGGCATTTTATTCCTAGTGCCTTTAAAGTATTTTTAGCTGTGGATCCTGTTGTAGGCGCTAAACGTGTATTTAATGCCTCTAGGGATGATGAAAATAACGAAAGCTTAGAGATCACGCTTAAAAACAATCTAAAACGCCAAACCATTGAAGCCCAACGCTTCAATCAACTCTATAACATTAACTTTAGAAAATATGGCAACTATGACTTAATCATAGATACATCTTATGCCACCCCACTTGCCATTGCACAAAAAATAAACGACTGTTTTAACGCCTGGTTAAAGCATCAACACTTTTCATCTCTGTGGATCACACCCAGGAAATTATTGCCTACTCTAGCAGCTAATGCTGTTAATGATGATATTGATGCGCTTAGTGTATTTATCAATAACGACTTTATCTATATTCAACAAGGTCACCAGCTAGTTATCAATTCTCATATGGCAGATAATGACTTAATCCCTGCAAAAATCATAACAGAGGAACCTAATGATGTCTTAACTGAAGGACTTAGCGTTATTCAAGCCGCACAAGAAGTTTCTTTAGCTACACTAAAAAATTGGGAAGATACTTTAGGTTTTAAATACACGCGCTATCCTGAATAAATTTAGGCGTAAACTAGACAACGTCCAAAAACTAGAGCAAAAAAAACCCCAGCAAGCTGGGGTTTTTCTAATAACCTAAGTAAGGTAAATTAATTACCTTACTAGTTTATTAACCTTCGTTGTTAACAGCAAACGGATGTTTTGCAGTTGATTTTGCAGCAACAACTTCAGCAGCAGTTGGTGAACCAGCAACAGCGCGTTTCAGAGCTTCTTTAGTTGCTTGATAGTTGAATTTTTCAATCAACGCATCATCTTCTGCTTGCCAGTGAATGAAAACACCAACAGAGATGAATAAATCATCAGCTTCATCAGCAGGGATAGTGCCGTCTTCAACACAATCAGCAACAGCCATAGCAACAGCGCGTTGAGCAGGACCAAACATTTGAACAGCTTGTTTAGAACCTTTGATTGTTACTTTGTTGAATAAGATAGTAGCAGGCTTAACCATTAGGTTAGGAGCAACAACAGCTAACAAAGTAGAAAAGCCATCTTTGTTGTTTGTTAATGCGTTTGCAAATGCAGATTCAGCAGCTGAACCACGTGGTCCTACCATCAAATCGATATGTGCAATTTCGTTGCCTTCGCCAACTAAAGACTCACCGATGCATACTTTATTAATTTTTGCCATGTTTAATATTCCTTAAGAAGAAAAATTGAAAAATTCGAACTAATATCGATTTTTTATTCACTACCGATCATTAAATCGGGAGATTTTTATTATGAAGCGTTATGTTAATAACCTCTTCTAAAAATACTGTAAAGACCGTCGCAACAGTCATATCTGCCATCGTTCCAGGATTTAAGCCCTTAGCTTTAAATTCCTGATCCACACTATAAAGCAATGGGAGTATCTGCTCTGGCACATCAGCCTTTGATAACTCGTTTGATACATCAGACATCCGTTGTGCCACCATTTCAGAGTATTGATTGCCGTATTTTCTTTCAATATGGCTATCAGGAAAATGACTTAACAAGGCTGCATAAACAGAAAGAGCAGCCCACTCTGGGTGTGTAGATTTTAAGGACGCATTGTAATGTATCGGAACTGCAAAATCAAAAATATCTTGGTAATCGCTAACGTATTGCAGGGCAATACGATCTTTATGACTAGCCAGCCTCATAGCCTCAATTAACGTTATCGATGGCTTTTCTGCAACATCCTGATTATCTGCTCGTCCCAATCCACCAGGTGATGCCAACATTATTGCTTTAAAAACCCAATCAGCATCTTCTATCGTTGTCGCAATTAAGACCTGATGCAATGCTTGCCTAAGTGTAATGCCGTGCTCAATTACACTCACAGCCTGAATCAAGGGCGCACACAGTAAAATAATGCCTAAGTTAGTATTACAAGCCACCGCTATCTTTGTTGCTTGAACCGCGTAATAGATTTTCTCGCCCAAAGAATAGTCACTATTACAAAGAGCATCGGCACTGACTTTTGCGCTGTCTCTAAAGTCAGCCACTGTCATATCATGGCCATCAGCATAAACACTGACATTACCCGGCTTAAAAGCCTGCAACTCAATCTCACAAGCTTGCTGATAGAGTTTACTAAGCTGTTGTTGCAATATCATGACATATCAAATATCGATTAATTAAATCATCTGCTAAAATTTGGGCAACAGAAATATTACAAACACTTTCTAAACCTTTCCAAGCGGGAATACTATTGACCTCAATCACTGTATAGCTACCATCCTTATCTTGAATAATATCGACACCAGCATAATCCATAGCTAATGCAGACGTGGCTTTAATCGCTAAAGTTGCTAACTCGTCGTTTAAATCTATGCGCTCACAGCTTGCACCTCTAGCTACATTATTTAACCAAGACTTACCACGTCTTCGCATAGCGGCCACAGCCTGTCCATTAACTACAAAGACTCGATTATCAGAAAAACCTATGCCTGAACAATGTACAAAACGCTGTAGATAATAAATGCCATGGCTATCCTTCAACCAGAATAAATCTGTCATTTTCTCAAGTCGTCGTATGCCCTCACCTTGCGACCCAAACAAAGGTTTACTAATCAGTAAATGGCCTTTTTTTAATTCATCCTCAGCAATAGCTAAAGCATCGTCTCGATTACGTAATACCCAAGTCAACGGTGTAGGCAAACCAGCATTATGCAATAAGAAGCTAGTCATGCCTTTATCAACACTACGTTCGATGGCATAACCATCGTTGTAAACTGGAATACCCATCACCTTTAAAGCATGAAGGATGTCCAGATAAATAACCACTTCCTCCAAAGAACCACCAGGCACACCACGAACAAAAGCGGCATCGGGCAATGCTTGTTCAAACCCAGGAATCACTAGAGGATGACGACCTTGCTCAATTGCAAAACTGCACTGAGTTAAGGAAACAAAATCGCTGTTATAGCCCAAACTATCAAAGGCAAGGCGTAATTGTTTGCCATGCCAACCCGGATCATCGGTAAAAATAGCGATACGTCCCATATCTATAACTGCACTCCAAGTCGTCGCAGCATCGGCAACAATAACAAATAACCAGTTATGGTCGCTGTCGCCGAAAGTCCCAAACTAAACCAAAACCCTAAGCCTTGTTTAATCAATACCGGAAAAAGTAAAAAAAACAACAACGAAGGTAGTACCAACCAAGCTATTTGACTGGAAAATTCTGCTATCTGAGTTACCTCCACCTCATCTAAATACATCCAAATCATGGCCAGCAACGAAGTCAACGGCAAGGCCGCCAGTAAAGCTGCAAAGCCACTATGCCGCTTGGCAATTTCTGAAATCAGAACAATGATGAGCGCAGATATACTAAATTTGATGGTGTAATAAAGCATTGTTTTATTTTTTTAGGCACCAAATGATTGATCAAGCAATGCATTATCTAATTTTCCGGCTCGAAAAGTTTTACCGGATTCCACGGCTGTTACGATAACACTCGCAGGGCTAAATAACATGGCGTCAATCTTAAAAAAATCATAGTCACATTGTTTAAAGATTTCGGCAAAGGGCTTGCCGTAATCTTTTGATGTTGAGCTGGGTAATTCTTTAGCTAATTTTTCTGCAGCTTCATCACTGCCTTTAACAAATAAATGTACTTGGCCTGCAAATAAAATAGCGTCATTAGTGCGACCCATGGCCTTAACAAAATTTGGATGTGGCGGACAGACTGGAGCACTACCACTACCATCGATAATATTTTCTAAGGGAAAATGTAAGGCATGCGCTTTATGCAAAGCGACTTCTAGCACTCGCGCAACTACTTGTATGCCACCGGCCAAGCTACTGGTTGGTGCAATAATAATCGTCAATTTTGCAGGGTCTAAATTACAGGCTGCCGCCACTTTTTCTATGATAGCCAAGGGTGGAATCGCATCATTTTCTATGACTAAGACAGTGCTATCACAGGCATCCGTGTAGCCTAGCTCTTTATATAAAGCCTCAACGGGCTCTTGCTGCCCGTCTTTTAATTTGGTAGCCATCGCCCGTGCAGGGCCAGAACCTAAGGCATAATATTTCTCATGCGACAAACTCCAACCTGCATATTGACTACCTAAACATGCTAATACTGGATTGCTACTATAGACATTAACCGATAACGGCCAGTTTTCGGTATAAGCACTATGATTGAGAGAAACCGTTCCCAACCCGCCCATACAAATTTCAGCCATAATGCGTCCTGCTTCCAAACCACCAGGAACCTTAATACCGGCATCTATGATCGTACAACCATTTTCTAAAACATCTACTTCTATACGCAATTTATCGGCATTATCAATTAGATACTTGACGAGTGGCTGGGTCAATTTATTGACGCTAGCTTTATATTCCATGAACTGAACCTTTTTTGTAAGTTAATTTGTTGGGTTTGCAGCTCGCTCATAACCAGATGAGCCTGCATTTTGTGTGACATAATACTGCAAATAGGCTGTCCTGTGCGACATATAACGCCAGTTTCTGGTAAATCTAAGCAGTTATCGGGCCATAAAAACCCATCAGGAATCATAATATCGTGCTGGGCATATACCACTTGATAGCCTGTGTAGCCGTTAATTTTATAATGAACATTAGTTAACTCACCTAGGCACGCTCTGACATGGCGGTTAAAAAGATCCGCTTCATACAAATGCATACTCGCTGGTGGTCGTGGATTAATTTCTAATAGCCAACTACAATCGCCATCATGTATAAAATCTAATGAATTTAAGCCTTTGAGCTCAAACAAGGGAACCAGTTTTTTTAACCAGTTAACGACCTGCGACTGCTGCTCGGCTTTCAAGTCACAAGCATTAATAATCCCTGAAAACATAAATTCACGACTGTCACCTAAGCGTGTAGTCCATTGGCTATTAAAACCGACCACCTGTACTTGCAAACCATCGGCAAAAAACAACACCGAATATTGCTTGCCTGTTTGATAGCGTTGCAAATAAGTATCTTCAGCAACTTCCTCGCCTAGATAATGTTTTATACCCTCACCGCCCTGCCCTCGCATGGGTTTAATCAACCAGCCTTCAAACTCATCAGGTTTATTAAAATGTACCGGTGGATATGGAATAGCTAAGTGTTTAAGCGTTGCAAAAAATGCAGGTTTATCATGCAAGTCTATAAAAACCTCAGGCGTATTCCCTAACAGAGATAGACAACTATTTAAATAAAACAGACTTTCAGAATGACGTTCAAATCCACTACCATAAACAACCTTATCTACTTGATAGCTTTTAATAAAATCATCAACGGCCGGCTTTAGATGCTGTTTCGCTAAGGATATTATTTGCTTAAAATCATCCGCATAATACTGGGTATCTTGATCTGCAAACAAATCAATCACTAAGGGTTTAAAACCAGCAACTCTTGCAGTCTGTGCAAGCAAGCGACCAGAACTGGCTACGACAAGAACATATTCGGCTTTACTCTCATTCGCGATCTCAAGATCACTTATAGGCTTTTCTACTTTCAAAATATCGCGAAGTCCCTATTTCAACTCATTGTTTGTTATTTGTGATAGCAATTCTAACAATGCCTTAAAAATCTTATTAAACTATACTTATATCAGAGAGTTTACCGAATAAGGTATGATCTTAGGTAAATGCCTAGTCATCTTTGAAGGCTTTAAAAAGGAAATTCACTTGTTTAAACAGATATCATCACATTTTTGTCTACTTTTTTTATTATCGGTTAGCCAAAGCAGTTTTTCTGCAACAACCTTAGTTGCCGTAGCGGCAAATTTTAGTAAGCCGATGTCCGAAATAGTCGCTGTGTTTGAAAAAGCGACGGGTCACAGCGCTAATTTATCATTCGGCTCTACCGGCAAATTTGTTTCACAAATGGAAAATGGTGCTCCATTTGAGATATTGTTGGCAGCCGATGAAAAAAGCCCTGAAAAATTGATACAAGATGGCTTTGCTGTATCCGGCAGCCAGTTTATCTATGCGCTAGGCAAATTAGCCTTATGGTCAGCAACGCCCGGTTACGTAGATAATCAAGGAAAAATTCTAAACTCAGGTGGATTTAAGCATTTAGCATTGGCAGACCCTAAGCTTGCGCCTTATGGTGTTGCAGCGATAGACGTTTTAAATACTCTGAAATTGCAAGACAAACTACAACCTTTAATAATACAAGGTGAAAGTATAGCGCAAGCCTATCAGTTTATAAGTAGCGGCAACGCCGAACTAGGTTTTGTTGCCTTATCGCAAGTTTTTGACAACGGAAAAATAACGAGCGGTTCTGCATGGATCATACCTGCAGAGCTACATGCGCCTATCAAACAAGCGGCTGTATTGTTAAACAAGGGCATTGAAAACCCAGCAGCAATAGCTTTGTTGGCTTATTTAAAATCCGCTACAGCTTTGGAACTCATCCAAAAATATGGCTATGATTTAGCTCAATAATAGATTATCCGCTGATGCTAAGCTCTGCCGATCTAGATACCTTATTGCTCACTTTTAAAGTGGCTGGTATTGCTACGACTATTATGCTGTTAGTGGGTACTCCCTTGGCTTGGTGGCTGAGCAGAACTCACTCAGTTTGGAAGGGACCTATTAATGCCATTGTTGCTCTGCCCTTGGTCTTGCCACCTACGGTATTGGGCTTTTATTTATTGGTATTGATGGGGCCGTCTGGCGTCATTGGCCAAGTCACTAACTGGCTAGGTTTGGGTACCTTACCCTTCACCTTTTACGGCTTAGTAGTCGGTTCGGTGCTGTATTCCATGCCATTTGTTGTTCAACCATTGCAAGCCGCTTTTGCCATGATTGGTAAGCAGTCTCTGGAAGCCGCAGCCACTTTACGCGCTAGTCCGCTAGATAGTTTTTTTAGTGTGGTGCTGCCATTGGCAAAACCGGGCTTTATAACGGCGGCTATTTTAGGTTTTACCCATACGGTTGGTGAGTTTGGCGTCGTATTGATGATAGGTGGCAATATACCCAATAAGACTCGAGTAGTGTCAGTGCAAATCTACAATCATGTCGAAGCCTTGGAATATAACGATGCACACTGGCTAGCGGGTTGTCTGTTGTTATTTTCATTTACTGTATTACTTGTGCTTTACACTCTATTTAAATCCCCACCTTTGGCGCAACCGTTTAAATGACTGTCATTAAAGCAAGTTTTAAGCTTAATTATGGCGACTTCAAATTAGAGGTTGATTTAACCTTGCCTTGCACCGGCATTTCGGTGTTGTTCGGTCATTCTGGCTCAGGAAAAACCACGCTACTGCGTTGCATCGCTGGCTTAGAACAAGCGCCACAAGGCTATTTAGAAATAAATGGCAGTGTATGGCAAGATAGTGAGCAGCAAATATTCCTACCCACTTATAAACGACCACTAGGTTACGTGTTTCAAGAGGCTAATCTGTTTTCGCACTTAACCGTGTTAGCTAATCTTCAATATGGCTTGAAGCGAGTCAAAAATAATCTAGGCTTAATTAAGCTAAATCAAACCATTGAATTATTGGGTATCGGTCATTTATTGACGCGTATGCCAAACAATTTATCAGGTGGTGAGCGACAAAGAGTCGCTATAGCAAGAGCCTTGGCGCTTAATCCCGAAATATTATTGATGGATGAGCCTCTGGCATCGCTAGATTTCAAACGTAAACAAGAAATCTTGCCTTATTTGATAAAGCTACACCAACAACTGGACATTCCTATAATCTATGTCACTCATTCACAACAAGAAGTTGCACAATTAGCAGATACACTCGTTATTTTAGAGGACGGTAACATCTTAGCTTCTGGCCCTTTGTCAGAAACACAAAGTCGTCACGATTTGCCCTTGGCACAAGATAGGGAGGCAGCAACGGTTTGGCAAGTAACTATAGCCGAACATGAAAGCGAATATCATCTGACGCGCGTTGAATTTGAGGGAGGTTCGTTGAGCATTGCTAAAGTTGATGCAAAGATCGGTACAGATCTAAGGGTACAGATTTACGCACGAGATGTCAGTATTACCTTAGCAGAACCCCATGCAACTAGCATACTCAATGTGCTACCAGCCGTAATTAGTCACCTTAGTGAGGGACAAGAGAATCAAGCCTTGGTAAAGTTACAACTAGGCCAACAATTATTGTTAGCCCATATAAGCCGCAAATCTTTATTATTGCTGGGCTTACAAATCGGCATGTCAGTATTTGCTCAAATTAAAGGCACATCAATTTTAACTTAGGCTATTTCATTCCTGCTTATATTCACCTTAGGCTAAACTTCCTGACAATCCGGCTAAATGCACTGCTATTACAAGTAGATTCAAATACAACTTTTCGACTAGTTACCACTACGCCACATCGATGTATCATTAAACCCTTTCGACTTTAATAGAATCCATGTCACAATTTGCTATAGATTGTATAAGAGAGTCTTGTTCTGCTTGACCAAGAATCCCCCCTTCAGGTTACAAAATTAATCTGCCCCAAGGTTATCATCTAGTTTACTAAAGCAAAACAACCAAAATACTAATGAATAATCTGAACTTAACGACTTTAAATCTCTTTCGTTAAACACTGTTATTAGCGATTTATTTATCTAAACGAGTTAATAACTATGAAAGGTCTTTTAACCTAAAACTAATGTTTACATGAGCAAAGATCCAGAACAAAAGGAGTTTTTATTCACTCAAACTGAATTTGAGCGTATTCGCACCCTGTTGTATCAACATTGCGGCATTAAGCTCAATGATAGCAAAAAATTTATGGTCTATAGTCGGCTAGGTCGTCGACTGCGTGCTACAGGCACGACATCATTTGAAGAGTATTTGGACTTAATCGAGCAAGACCAAGGCGATGAGTGGGAAGCGTTTATTAATTCGTTAACGACCAATCTCACTGCTTTTTTTCGCGAACCACATCATTTCCCTATACTTAAGGATCATGTATTAAATTTACCTAAAAAACCCCTGCGCTTATGGTGTTCAGCCGCGTCTACAGGTGAAGAACCTTACACTATAGCTATGACTATGATAGAGGCTTTTGATAGCTACAAGCCACCGGTTGAGATTATCGCTACTGATATTGACACCAATGTATTAGCAATAGCTCGAGCCGGCATTTATTCATGGGACCGCATAGAAAAACTACCAACAGAAACCTTGAAACGATACTTTTTAAAAGGATCAGGCAAAAATGCCGGCTATGTTCAAGTACGCGATGAATTACGTAATCTAATTAGTTTTCAACCACTTAATTTACTCGATGAACAATGGCCTATAAGCGGGGGATTTGATGCTATTTTTTGTCGCAATGTGATGATTTATTTCGATAAGGAGACTCAGTATAAAATCCTAAAGCGTTTTGTGCCTATGCTTGAATCCCACGGTTTATTGTTTGCAGGCCACTCAGAAAGCTTTCTTCATGCGTCAGATATTTTTAAGTTAAAAGGCAATACCATCTTCGAACTGGTCAAATCTGTACAAAATAATCCTCTATAACTGGACATGCCTTTGGAAAAGGTTCTTTATTTTCTTTTACAAGGTAGATTCAACTTCGAAATGCAATCTTAATCCTCAAGCGAAACTAGGCACTGTAAACCAGCTCCAAAATCTGATACTACCATTAAGCTTGTAATAGGGATTTTCCCCATAGTTAATGTTGCTCATTCTAACTGAGCAAATCATCAGGCACAGACAAGTAAAGCCCTTTGACATAACAACCATAATAGGAAGACTTAAACTATGGCCTGCCCTCTATTATCTTTTTCAGTTAATCTTTTATTGTTTTTTACCCCGCATATAGACCTTTAACTTAGCAAGATAAAGGTCTATATGCGGGGTAACCGAGCTGTCGTTTGTAACATGAAGGCTCTCTTATGGTGCAGATACAAGTGCATATGCCCCCATATCGTCAATTTTTACCCCCGTATGGCCGCTTTCGTTAGATAGTTGACAGCTCTATATGAGGGCAACTCGCCCTGTATCTTGACAAGTTCAGCCTGTCGTTGCCCCCTAACTAAAGCATCAAGAGAAAGCCAGAAATCCGCTCATTCCCAACTTACTACTCATTCCCAAGCTCTGCTTGGGAATGAGACCCTGAAAGCTCTAGCTTTCCGAATAAAGCAAGCTAGAGCTTGCTGCTTTTTGGTTCCCAAGCAGAGCTTGGGAACCAGTAAACTAGGAGACATTTGATAGGATGCGCTGAACGACAGTGAAGCGCATCGTTACATCAACTCGCATCGCAAGGTTACGGGATTCGTGCAGGGCAAATGATGGATGCCAGATTTATAGAAGTACCTAAGCAAAGCAATAGACATGAAGAAAATGCCGTAATTCATGTCGGCCAAATACCTGACGCTTGGGGAAAACCAGAAATTCAAGCCAAGTAACGACAAAAAGATACGGATGCACACAGAAGTCGTGACCGCCGAAACTATTATGTTACTCAAACCCTATATGGATAAGACCTTAACAATTACCACCGATAACGGTAAAGAGTTGCTGGGCACGAAATGATTAAAGAATAACTATCGAGACCACTGAACAAGAACAACAATAAGATTTCTTAAGATAACATGGTTTTTAAATTGGCTAAATTGGCCTTGCCTCGCTCTTTAATGACTTCTGGCGTGAGTTGCTTTTTATTAACCCATTCCAAATCATCGGCCGGCAATTCATTTAAAAATCGACTAGGCTCACATTCAGTAATTTCACCGTATCGTTTGCGATGGGTGCAATAACTAAAGGTACAAGTACGCTGAGCACGAGTGATACCTACATAAGCTAAACGCCTTTCTTCTTCTATATTATCAGCTTCTATACTGCTTTGATGAGGCAAGATATTTTCTTCTATACCAATTAAAAAAACATGAGGAAACTCTAGGCCTTTTGCCGCATGTAAAGTCATTAAGCTCACTTGGTCAGTAGATTCCTCTTCTTGGTTACGCTCCATGATATCCATTAGCATAATTTTAGAAACCATTTCAGCTAAGGATTTTTGTACATCCGTGTCTTTATCAGCAATACGTTTAAGCCACTCAACCAGCTCATTAACATTCTTCATTTTTCGCGCGGCAGATTCGGTACTTTTACTATTTTCTTTTAAGAATTGCTCATAAGCTATGTGACTTATAGCCTGCTCTATCACAACAAAAGTATCTCCGCGCTCAATTTGAGCGGCAGTATCAAGCACCCAATCATAAAACTTCTGTAATCTGAGAATTGATTTTTCAGATAGTTTTAGCCTTAAGCCCATCTCCACGCTTGCTGCAAATAAACTAATGTGTCGCTCATTCGCATAAGTACCTAACTTTTCTAAGGTAGTCGGCCCTATTTCGCGCTTAGGTGTATTAATGATGCGTAAATAAGCGGCATCATCATCCTGATTAACAAATAATCGTAAATAAGCGAGTATGTCTTTAATTTCGGGATTATTAAAAAACGATGAGCTACCACTTATTAAATAAGGGATGTTATTTTCTCTCAATCCTTGTTCAAACAACCTAGATTGATGATTGCCACGATATAAAATCGCATAATCTTGATATCGACCACCTGTTTTAAATTTATGATGAATAATTTCAGAAACAACTTGTTGCGCTTCAACCTGATCATTTCTATGGCTTAGTACACGCAGGGCATCACCATAACCCAGTTCACTCCATAAGCGTTTTTCAAAGACATGCGGATTATTGGCGATCAAATGATTAGCCACTTTAAGGATGCGACCGGTTGATCGATAATTCTGTTCCAGCTTAATAACTTGCAGTCGTGTGTAATCTTTTTGCAATTGCACTAAGTTCTCTGGCTGCGCACCTCGCCATGCATAAATAGACTGATCATCATCACCCACCACTGTAAAACGGCCCAAGCTACCCGCCAGCAATTTAATTAACTGGTATTGGGTGATATTAGTATCCTGATATTCGTCCACCAACAAATAACGAATCTTATTCTGCCATTTTTCTAAGACCTCTCGATGCTGTTGAAACAACAAGACTGGCAATAAAATCAGATCATCAAAATCGACGGCATTATAGGCTTTTAGGCTACGCGTATATTCTTGGTATAGCCCGGCTATGGGATGTTGATCTGGCGTTGCCGAACTTAGCGCCTGATCTGGAGTTACAAACGCATTCTTCCATTGCCCAATTTGTTGAGCATAGCGATCGATATTGTCGATATCACAATCTTTTGCTCCGTAATTAACCAAACTCTTTAACAAAGTTTGTTTATCTTGCTCATCAAACAGGGTAATGGCAGCTTTGTAAGCTAAGACCTTATGCTCCTTACGCAAAATATCCAGCCCTAAGGAATGAAACGTAGACACGCGTAAACCTCGAGTCTCAGAACTATCAATCAGCTTAGAAACTCGACTTTTCATTTCTCTAGCGGCTTTATTGGTAAAAGTCAGCGCCGCAATATGCCGGGCTGGTAAGCCTTGCTTGATGAGATAAGCGATTTTTTCAGTAATAACTCGCGTTTTACCACTACCAGCACCGGCTAGCACTAATAAGGGCTGGTCTATCGCTTTAACTGCGGTTTGTTGTTGGGGATTTAATTTGGACATTAATAGTTAGGTTTACCCTTAAATCTGATTGATTTAGCATAGATCCATGCTATTTGAATCACTATATCCTATTTACATACTCACATTTTAGACTATCTTCATAAGTGTTTTTAATGTTTTGGAAATTATTTACCTGAAAGTCTATAATCGCCCTTATTAATAAGGAGGAAATAGAAATGATTGAATCACTTACATTAACGGTAACCGGCATGAAATGTGGCGGTTGTGAAGCCAACATTATCGAAAAGCTTAGTGCTATTTCAGGTGTTATTTCAGTAACGGCATCGGCTAAAAACAATGAAGTAAGCATTGATTATAATAACGAACTGACTGATATCGCTACCATAAAATCCGCTATTAAAGACGCTGGTTTTGAGGTATAAATCCCATCAACTAACACTGCACACAGGTAAAGTACTATGAGTACAGAAAACACTGTTAACGAGACACGGTTATCTATTCTAGGTATGCGTTGCGCAGGCTGTGTTAGCGCTATTGAAAGTGCTTTAGCGGCAGTCGAAGGCGTTACCTTTGTTAGCGTTAATTTTGCTGATCATACAGCGACCATAAAAGGCCAAGCAGATCTACACGCCTTAAAGAAAGCGGCTAAAGACGCTGGTTTCGACGCTGCAGTGATGGAAGGTATTCAAGATCCCTCCGAACAAGAAGAGCAAGAATTACAGCGCTATCGATCCTTAATGAAAAAAGCGATTGTTGCAGGTGCTTTTGGTGCTTTATTAATGGCCGCTGAACATTTAAGCTGGCTGCCTGAAATCGGCTCATCTGCTGGCCTATGGCTTTGGCCTGAAATTGCCTTACTTACTTTAGCAATATTAATTTATTCTGGCTGGCACTTTTATAGTGGCGCAATCAAGTCTCTTAGCCTAAGACAAGCCAATATGGACACTTTGATTGCATTAGGGACAGGTTCTGCATGGCTATACTCCTGCATAGTGATTGATTATGCTGATGTCTTGCCTACCTTAGCTAAGCATGCCTATTTTGAAGCCGCCGTTGTCATATTAGCTTTTATTAATCTTGGCACAGCTTTAGAAACCTTAGCTAGAGGTAAAACATCTAGTGCCATTCGACAACTCATTGGCTTACAACCTCGTACAGCTCGCGTTATCCGAAACGCAGAGGAAATAGACATACCCATCGAACAAGTTGGTTTAGGTGATATTTTACGCGTCAGACCCGGTGAAAAAATTGCAGTCGACGGTATTTTGTTGGAGGGCCATTCGACGGTCAATGAGTCAATGTTAACGGGTGAACCCATACCCGTAGAAAAAATAATTGGCCATGAAGTTGTGGCCGGCACTATCAATCAAACGGGCAGCTTTCTATTTAAGGCAACACGTATAGGGCGTGATACGGCCTTAGCACAAATTGTTGCCAGTGTTAGGCAAGCTCAAAATAGCAAACCTGAACTCGCTCGTTTAGCTGATAAAATATCTAGTGTTTTTGTACCCACAGTGCTCGTTATTTCAGCTTTAACTTTTCTGAGCTGGCTTACCTTTGGGCCGGAACCTTCATTAGGCTATGCCTTTGTCACCTCTATGACAGTATTAGTGATTGCTTGCCCCTGTGCATTAGGCTTAGCAACACCGATTTCTGTGATGGTAGCCGTGGGCAGAGCCGCACAATCAGGCATCCTAATTCGTAAAGGAGACGCGCTACAAACGGCAGGAAAACTTAGCTGCTTAATTCTCGATAAAACGGGTACCGTGACAGAAGGCAAGCCCATTGTTTCAAGCATTATAGCCATTGATGAGTTCACGGAAGATCAAATCTTACAATGGGCCGCGAGCATAGAATCTGGTTCTGAACACCCGTTGGCTGCCGCTATTGTAGCCGCAGCGGCAAATAGACAACTTACCTTAAACAAAAGCCAGGGATTTATAGCAATACCCGGCTTTGGAGTGACAGCAACCATCAATGAACAGCAAGTACTATTCGGCAATAAAGCCTTGATGGACACTAAAGGTATTAAATTTACTCGTTACAACAATAAATTAGAAAAACTGTCTGCCCTAGGTCAAACACCCATGTTGTTAGCGGTGAATGATAAAATTGTCGGCATTATTGCTGTCTCTGACCCTATAAAAAAAGACTCGGCTCTTGCAATACAACAACTTAAAGAACTTGGTTTGCGTATTATTATGGTGACGGGCGACAATCAAATAACCGCACATGCTATTGCTAAACAAGCGGGGATTTCTGAAGTTAGAGCTCAAGTATTACCTCAAGATAAGGCGACTGTGGTAGAAGAGTTACAGCAACAAGGTGAAATAGTAGCTATGGTCGGCGATGGCATTAATGATGCGCCTGCATTGGCGCAAGCCAATGTTGGTATGGCGATAGGTACAGGTACCGACATTGCCATTGAGAGTGCAGATATTGTCATACTGCAGGGCTCGTTGTTAAAAATCCCAGAGGTGATTGCTTTATCAAGAGCAACAATTATTAATATAAAACAAAATCTAATCGGAGCTTTTTTCTATAACACCATCAGTATTCCTATTGCTGCGGGTGTGCTTTATCCCTTGTTTGGTATCTTATTAAATCCGATGATTGCAGGTGCGGCTATGGCCTTATCTTCTGTAACCGTAGTAACTAATGCCAACCGCTTGCGTTGGATAAAGTAGACATAAAGTTTATGATTAAATCCTGATAGATTACAATACGCAGCTAGCGCCATCACCGAACAGTTCACTGCTGATAACATCATTGTTATAAGACCCTCTTCGGCTTACGTTAAATTGAATGTCATTAAAGCAAATGAAGAAATTAAAATGTGCCGTTATTGGTACTGGCTATTTGGGTAAATTCCATGCAGAAAAATATGCCTCATTACCCGATTGTGAGTTGGTTGCAGTTGTCGATATCAATGAAGAGGCTGCTAAAGCGGTTGCAGATAAGCATAATGCGCGCGCATTAACAGATTATCACTCATTGCTAGGTCATGTAGATGCCGTCAGTATTGTGGTTCCAACGACTCTGCATCATCAAGTATCCAAGGATTTTCTAAATGCTGGCACCCATGTTTTGGTTGAGAAACCAATTACCGTTACAGTTGCCGAAGCCGATGAATTAATCGCCATCGCCAAAACTAAAAATCTTATTTTGCAAGTAGGTCATTTAGAACGTTTTAATTCTGCCGTATTAGCTTTAGATAAGGATGAAAAACCTCTGTTTATAGAATCACATCGACTATCACCTTTTAATCCTAGAGCAAATGATGTCAGTGTAGTTTTAGATTTAATGATCCACGACATTGATATCATTTTAGCGTTAGTTGATTCTGAAATTGAGCGGATTGATGCCAGCGGCACTGCTGTTTTGACTCAGGGCACTGATATTGCTAATGCCAGAATACTATTCAAAAATGGCTGCGTGGCAAATGTCACCGCAAGCCGAATTAGTATGAAGCTGGAACGTAAGATGCGTTTATTTAGACCTAGCTCCTATATCTCTGTAGATTTTCAAAATCGGGTATTAAACAAATACCGCACAGGCAGCAAAGAAATGTTTCCAGGTATTCCTGAAATAGAAACAGAAGAATCTGTTTTCGAAGGCGGCGATGCTCTGCTTGAAGAAATCAAACATTTTATCAATTGTATTCAAACGGGACATCCACCCTTAGTTTCTGGTGAAGCCGGTAGACGCGCATTGGCAACAGCGATACACATTACGCAGTTGCTAGGTGATAAATAGTTAAAATAAGCTAATCACGACTTCCGTTACTAATAGTTAAATACATTCATTCCTAGAAACACGTCTACTCATAAATATAAGGCAATAAAACATGATCCCCATGGTAAATCTGAAAGCTCAATATGTTGAAATTAAAGATGAAGTTGAGCGTGGCTTGGCTGAAACAATAGAAAACTGTGCTTTTATATTAGGCCCCAATGTACAAGCTTTCGAAAAGGAAGCTGCTGCTTATCTAGGTGTCAAACATGCTATTGGCGTTGCTAATGGTACTGACGCTTTACATTTAGCATTAATTGCCGAAGGTATAGGTGCGGGTGATGAAGTCATTACCAGTGCATTTACGTTTATAGCTACCGCAGAAGCGATTAAATATGTGGGGGCTATTCCAGTTTTTGTTGATATTGATCCTAGAACCTTCAATATTTCACCAGAAGCAATAGAACAGGCTATTACCCCCAGAACTAAAGCCATTATGCCGGTACATCTGTTTGGTCAGCCTGCAGACATGACAGAGCTATTGCAGCTTTGTGAACAGTATCACTTAAAATTAATCGAAGATGCTTGTCAGTCGTTTGGTGCCAGCATTAATGGCAAACAAACTGGTGCAATAGGCCATGCTGGAGGCTATAGTTTTTTCCCCAGTAAAAATCTAGGTGCATTTGGTGATGGCGGTTTAGTGGTTACTAACTCAGATGAAACCGCCGCTAAAATAAAGCAACTTCGTAATCACGGCTCAGATGTACGCTACTACCATGATGTGATTGGTTATAACAGTCGTCTCGATGAAATGCAGGCAGTCATTTTACGAGCCAAATTAAAACGCATCGATCAATACAATCAGGCGCGTCGTCATGTCGCTCATTTATATTCAGAACTAATGGCGGATTTACCACTCATTACCCCCTATGAAGATGGCTTGGGTGTACATGTTTATCATCAATACACCTTATTATCTGATCACCGTGACGAAATAATGCAAGCCTTACAGGCGCAAGAAATAGCCTGCGCTGTTTATTACCCCGTACCGTTACATCAACAAAAGGTCTTTAAAGAAGAATGTGTAAATTTAAGCTTACCGGTCACCGAACACGTTTCAACCACATGTTTTTCTTTGCCGATTTGTCCTTTCCTGAGTGATGAAGATATTCACAAAATTGTTGATATTATTAGAGGTGTTTTGAAAGCATAGTCAGCTAAGACTTTGTACTTCAATTAAAATGAACGCTCATATCCCATTTAAGAACCCGCCAACATTACTCTTTAGTGCGGGTGAATCCTCTGGCGACCAGCACGCAGCTAATATGTTTTTGGAGCTGAAAGTTCAGCAGCCCACTATTAAAGGCATCGGCATGGGTGGAGTAAAAATGGCACTAGCGGGTATCGATATACATTATGATTCAGCAGGTATTGGTGTTATTGGTGTGGTTGAAGTCATTAAGCACTATGGTGAAATTCGTAGGGCATTAACACTCATGCAACAGCTCTTGCTTACCGAGCGACCCGATTTACTCGTGTGCGTAGATTATAAAGAATTTAATCTAAAATTGGCGCGTTTTGCCAAACAGCAAGGTATCAAAGTACTGTTTTATGTCAGCCCACAAGTCTGGGCCTGGCGTCCTGGTCGGGTAAAGACTTATGGTAAAGCTATTGATATGATGGCAGTGATCTTCCCTTTTGAAACCGCTTACTATGATGCCGAGCAAGTACCTGTGCGTTATGTCGGACACCCTTCCGTTGATAAAGTCCATGCCAACCATACTCGAGCTGAAAACTGCCTTCGTTTTGGCTTAGTTGAACACAAACCTATTATTGGTTTACTGCCGGGCAGTCGTGCCAACGAAATAAAGCGGTTATTGCCAATTATGTTAGACGCAGCTGAACAATTACAAACCGAGATAGCTGAAGTTCAGTTTATATTGCCTCAAGCTGACTCTATAACTGATAATTTATTAAACGAATATTTAAGTGCCTCAGCCTCTCGTATCACCGTGATTAAAAACCAGCCTTATGATGTCATGCAATGTTGTGATGCAATCATGACCACCTCAGGAACGGCTACATTAGAAGTCGCTTTAATGTCCATACCTATGGTTATTACTTATAAATTAACATCGATAACTTATTGGCTAGGTCGATGGTTAGTTAATACGCCATTTATAGGTTTGCCCAATATTGTTTTAGGCAAACTTGCTATTAAAGAATTGATTCAACACGACGCGACTCCCGAGCATATCGTTATAGAAATAAAACGTATTTTGCTAGATAAATCTTACGCAGATACCATGCGCGCAGATTTACTTTTAGTTAAAGAGTTACTCGGGCAAGGTGGCGGATCAACTAACATGGCTAATTTAGCTCTCGAAATGCTGGATCTTTAAAAGATTTAACAAAGCAGCCGCAGTGATTTTGTATTTATATTAAACGTATTTAACTCAGGTCAATTTTTTTTAAAAATCCCCCCTAGATAATTGAATTAATGTTAATTTCATAATAAAGTTATTAGCATTAGTTAACAGGTATACACTATTGACTTTAATTTAAGCCTAAATAAAATGAATACCCATATTCCATTTTAATTGTTCTTACGTTTACTTACACCAGCAGCTCTAGCATGGAGATTATTATGAAAAAAATCACTGCATTATGTTTAGCTACTACACTCATTGGCTCTATAAGCATTGCTTCTGCTGGAGGCCACGGTTATGGTGGTCATTATGGCGGCGGCTATGGCGGTCATCATGGTGGTGGCCACGGTTATGGTGGTCGTCATGGTGGCTTTCGTAGCGGATTTGGTTACGGTGCACTAGGTTTAGGATTGGGCTTAGGTATGGGCTACGGGCTAGGTAGTTATTATGGTGGCTATGATAACTATGGCTATAATTATCCGCCTGCTATCGTTGCCGTTCCAACAGCCCCACCGATTTATATCCAGCAAACACCGGCACCTGTAATACAACAGAGCCAACCTAACTACTGGTATTACTGCCAAAACCCTAGCGGTTATTATCCTTATGTTAGGGAATGTGCTAGCGGCTGGCAGCAAGTTGAACCGACACCACCGGCTCCCTCTCGCTAAACTAGGATTTCGTTAATGCCTCGTTTAATTATTGTCGCAACAAGTATCATTCTATTAATGACACTTGGCTGCGCCATTATACCCATTGGGCCGAGTGTCATGACACTACCAGGGTCAGATCTACCAATGGATCAATTTAGTAAAGATAATATATATTGCCAGCAATTTTCCTCGCATCAAGTGATTGACACTCCAAACCAGGTCGTGACTAAGGGCATTACAAGAACTTTAGTCAATAATCCCCAACTGCGCTACGATATAGCTTATATACAATGCATGTATGCTAAAGGTCATCAGGTTCCAGTCTATGGGCAGTTCACAGGCATAACACCCGCTCAAGTAACATCAGCTTATCCGCCTATTCCTTCACTTGCGCCAAAATTAGCCCCCTGACAGCTAAACCATCATGGATTAACCCCTACGCAAAACGACTAATAATGTCTTTAAAAACACTTATTAAACTGTACTGAGCCATTTTTGATACTTCCATTGTTTTAAGTAAATAGCCTTATCCTCCCATGAAAAAAATGACCTCTTACATTGCTTTAATTATTTATAGTCTTATTGTCACTAATTTGATGTCAGCTTGTTTTATGGGCCCTATGCCCTTAACCTCCGAACAGCAATCGACAAAAATAAATGCATCTATTGCTAAAGGTGGTTATTCTGCAGTGCTCAACTATGACATAGAGTCCCTCACTGAAACTTGGCAACATGATGGTCAAGGCCTTCAGATCACTATGCTCGCCCCTGTAGTCCCAGGTAATTTCCCTCTAATTATTTATTTACCTGGCTTAGGTGAATCATCTGAGGCAGGCAAACTTTGGAGAGAAGCTTGGGCTAAAGCAGGGTATGCTGTATTCAGTGTGCAACCTATAAATATTGGTGAAGCACTTAAAGGCACACCTAAAGTAGCAACGGCTAAAAGTAGCTCATGGTTTAGTAAAGACTACGACAATACTGCCGCTTTAAATGACGTCAGAAACTCCGATCTGCGTTACTTAGGGCAACAATACTTCTCGCAAGAACAACTCGGCACGCGAATAAATCATGTGCTCTGGGCTTATGAACAACTTAAAGAGCATCATCGAAACAAACTAGGCTTATTTACGAGGGCAGATTTATCTAAAGTCATTATTGCCGGCTATGATATAGGCGCACAAACAGCAGCAGCAATAATAGGTGAATCTTATGATGTTGCGCTACCCTCTACAGCAGATTTTCGACCACTGGCCGCTATTTTATTAAGCCCAACCGTTAATATGGCTTTGGGTGACATCACCACACGTTTCCAAAACATTTCCACTCCATTTCTATCTGTAACAGGTGCAGAAGATGACGACCCTTCCGCTATCAGCACACCTTTTGCACGTAGAGCTGTATGGGAATATGCTCCACCCGGGATTAAATATTTATTAGTTTTAAAAAAAGGTAACCACCAACTACTGTCTGGCGATAATTTAAGCCAAAATAAAGACCAAAAATCTAACCAAGAATCTACAGAAGTACCTGAGTCCAGCAATAGCAAAACACGCTTTAGACAAAATTATGGTGTAGGCAATAACAGAGGCAGTTCCAATGGCGGTAATACTACAAATGATATCGCGTCTAATTCGAGAGGCGAATCTAAGTTAAATAATAACCCAAATTATGCTCAAGTTGCCAGTATCTACAGTGTTTCCATTGCTTTTTTAGATCATATCTGCAAAAACGACAGCGTTGCTCGCACTTGGTTATCCGATAAAGCCAATCTATGGCTAAACAAATCAGCCAGTTTAAAAATAAAATAATCATCAAATACCTACTAAAAGTACTTTAGCGATCAAATGTAGACTTTACTTACAATTCTTGTGCCAAATCCCACAACAATTGTTTCCTATATGAATACAATCCATGCTTAATTCCTAGTATTGTTATCAAAAACCAAGTCAGTTATAGTCTCACCATCGTTTAATTTTAAAGAGCTAAAAAATGAAAAACTTACCTAAAGATAGTGGTACAGCGGCACTAATTATTTTCTCAATCGTATTATTTATTTCTGGCGAATACACCATATCAACAGCACTATTTGCCATCGCAATTATAATTCTCAACATTAAAAACCATCGCAGTCGCTTTATAGCCGACCAGTTGTCATGGTATTAAAATAAATTCTGTATTTTATTTTGTCAATTTATTACCCTTAGGTATTGATATGTTAGAAGTCATAGTGCTTTCCTTAGCACTTATTGTTATTACGATCATCGGAATGCGTTCTGAAATCGCTCAAGATGACTTAGAGCTTAAAATCTCTGAGCAGATAACACCAGAAAATACATTCCTGTCTCAATTACAACAAAAAGTAGAAGTCACTCTTTTTCCACGACCTAGTGATGCCACCTTAAACCGTCATTATAACGCCCTTATTAGAGCAGAATTAGACGCCCATATTTCCTCGATGCCAAACTCCTAAGCCTATAAATCGCTAAAGCGGATTTTTACTAAGAAAACCGCTTTAGTCAGTTTTTTCCCCTCCAGCATATCGATTCTAAAGCTGTCACAATCAGCTCATCAGTAACTAAATCAATTCAGATACTATATCCATATGGGTATTAGCCTCTTAATTGTCGCCAACAATGCTTAACCCCTTTTGACAAGCTAACTATTTACAGGTAAGTTGCTTACACAATCCGTTTATTTTTGTTTTTTAAAGATGTTTTAATCTGCAGCTATAAGATTTAAAAACAAATTTATTATCTTTATCTATTAAATCATAGTAGCGGTTAAACGAATGACTCGACGATTATCATAGGCTAAACAAATGAATGGCATGGCATTTAAAAGCATCAAATTTCTCCTTGAAGTTAATTTCTACATTTCCGTTTTTGTACTCATAGCAGGCTGTTTATTTTCAGTATCTGATCGTTATTCTATATTTGAATTTAATGAAGATCTTTATGGCGCTCTAGACAATAACTTACGCATAATTATGATCTATCTGGCCATGACTGAAATGGTGATATTAATATATTGTTATTTTAGACAAAACTTTCAAGTCATGATACCAGTAGGATTTTTTCTAATAATGATGATTGCGTCAATGAGAGTTTATGGTGAAATTAATGACATCGGTATCGATGAAACTTTCCCCCTATTTTTTCTCTATACTGGCTTATCCCATATTTTATATGGCGTAATGATACGTATTGAAAAAAAATGGCGCTTATAAGGCGAGTATCAGTAGCATTAAAAATCGCTGCCTAGTGGCCAAATAATTTCTGATAAAACAACGATCATCGATCCATTGAAGCCCAAAGCCATTACTTATGTTATGTCAGAGCTAAAAATGACTACGCTTACATCAACAACTTGGATATCCACGTTAATGTTGTGCGTGGTTTTTATTACCTTTGGCATTTATGTATCTACCGAAAAAACCATTGACCTTACCAATAAGGAGCGACAAGCAGGCTTCCAAATGGTTTCTCAGTTACGCCAAATTTCAGATGACTTAACCCAAATGGTCAGACTCTATGTTGTCACTAGAGACCTTCGTTACAAGCAATACTATCAAAATATACTTGATATTCGTAATGGCAACATGATTAGACCTGAAGGCTATACTTTGAGCTATTGGGATCTGGTCATAGCCGGTGATTTAGTGCCTCCACTAAAAAATGGCAAAGGAATTCCCCTAACAGACTTAATACAGAAGTCAGGCTTTACTAAAGAAGAAATTAGCAATCTGATTATTGCAAATAACAATTTAGAGGCACTGACTAAAATTGGATTTGAGGCTATAAAGTTTGCAGATTCGGTTGGGGAAGATACAAAGGCAAAACGAACTAAGACCCGTCAACTATTATTTGAAGACAGCTATTATCAAGCTAAGTCCAAGATTATGCAGCCCATCAACACATTCTATAGTCTGATGGATCAGCGTACACTTAGCACTGTCAATGATGCCATGGTTATGGCCAAGCTGTTTCGCTTGATATGCATTGCAAGCGCATTATTTGCAATGTGGCTGCTCTGGCGATCTTATGCAGACTTGAAAAAAAAATTAGGCGGCACAGCTCAAGAAGTTCATCAACTAATAACTAGCATCAGAAAAGGTGACTATTCTAACCTAGCGCCATTAACGCCAAACAACGAAAACAGCGTGCTCGCTAGTCTAATAAAAATACAGGGTACATTACTGGCTAACGAGATTGAGCGGACTCATGCCGCATTTGAATTACAAAAGACCTTAACTCGCTTCCAAGCCATGTTTGAGAGTCATGCCATCGGAATAGTGGTGATAGATAAGTCGTACATGATTGAAGCATTTAATAGGACTAGCGAAGTTATGTTTGGCTATAACAAAGCTGAAGTGCTTGGACGCAATGTCAATATACTGATGCCAGAACCCTATCACAGCGAACATAACAGCTTTATTGAACATTATGTTAAAACAGGGCAGAAAAGTGTCGTTGGTTTGAGCTGGGAAGTCCTAGGTAAACACAAAAACGGTACAATTTTTCCTATACAAATAATATTAGGCGATGCCAGTTTTGGAAAAGAGCCCTGCTATATCGGCTTTATTGAAGATATAACCGAACGTAAACGCCAGTCGGCAGACAGCAAACTTTATGAGTTACTAGTGAAAAATTCGGATGATGCGATTATCACTAAACAATTGGATGGCACTATTACCAGTTGGAATCTAGCTGCATATGCTCTTTTTGGCTATAGTACAGAAGAAATGGTCGGTAAATCTATTTATAAACTGTTACCTCCTGATTGCTATGATGAGGAAGAAGCCATTCGAGCTATTGTCAGTCAAAAAAAACCTGTGAGGCAATTAGAAACAGTTCGGCTCCACAAGGATGGCCGACTACTAAATGTGTCCATCACCTTGTCGCCTATTATTGATGAAACGGGGACAGTCATTGGTATTTCGAAAGTAGTACGCGATATACATGAACTAAAGCAATCGCTAATCCAGATTCAAACGTTGGCATTTTATGACTCACTAACGGGATTACCTAACAGAAGGTTATTGCTTGAGCGACTCAAGACTGCGCTCCCCCTATCTGAACGAGATCAACAATTCGGTGCCATATTGTTCCTCGACATGGATAGATTCAAGACACTCAACGACAGCCAAGGACATGAAGCTGGCGATAAATTGTTAATTGACATTGCCACTCGTTTAAAATCCTGTGTGCGTGAGACTGAAACAGTCGCTCGACTAGGTGGTGATGAATTTGTTGTACTGATTGAAAGTCTGGGCACAGATACCCTTGAGGCATCCAATATTGCCGCTCTTGTAGCCGAAAAGATACGGGTAACTTTATCTGCACCTTATACCATTAATAATTTTGTCTTTTATAGTTCCCCAAGCATTGGGGTGTATCTCTTTTTAGGCAAAAAAGATACTGATGATGAAGTCATCAAACGTGCCGACATCGCCATGTATCAAGCAAAGAATTCAGGCCGTAATTGCGTCCGCTTCTATGATGCCGTGTTACAAAAACAAATGGCCGCTTACGACGCAATGAGATTAGATATTTATCAAGCCCTTGATGAACATCAATTTCAACTTTATTACCAGATACAGATTGACCATAACTCACAGCCCATTGGCGCAGAAGCCTTGATACGTTGGCAGCATCCGAAACGGGGCTTAGTCAATCCGACTGAATTTATCCACATTGCTGAAGATAATACCAACATAATGAAGATTGGCTATTGGGTGCTCGACAGTGCCTGTCAGCAAATTGCGGCATGGAGCCATCATGCGCTGACGCAAGATTTAGTACTTGCTGTCAACGTGAGTGGCAAGGAATTCAATCAACCTGATTTTATAGAAATATTAACATCAATAATCAAGAAACATCGCATTGAACCCTCACGCTTAAAACTCGAATTAACCGAGAGTGTAGCCCTAGACAATTTTGAGCAGGCTATTTTAAAAATAATAGATCTAAATATAATAATTGGCATTAAATTAGCGTTGAATGATTTCGGTACTGGCTTTTCGTCTTTATCCTATTTAAAAAATCTGCCGATACACCAAGTTAAGATAGATCAAAGTTTTATACGGGATATGGATACAAGCATCAACTCCACGGATACTAAAATGGTAAAAACCATTATTGACATGGCGCACAACTTTGATTTAGATGTAATTGCGGATGGCTTAGAGACCGATGTTCAATTGGCCTTACTCAAAAAATTAGGCTGCACGAGTTTTCAGGGTTATTTATTCAGCAAACCTTTGCCAATTGATGCCTTTGAAGCATTGCTAAAAAACATTTGATATACGCTATTAGCTGGATGAGATATTTTCTTACGCAAAAGTAGAAGTTCTTATAATGGGTAAAGTGCTAACCGAGGCATTCAGCGACGGTATGTTTTCTATCGCGATTACCTTGCTAATACTTGAAATTAAAGTCCCAATGGACTAGTTGTTACTTTGAGTCCACTCAATAACAATAACCTATTGATATTATTAATTAATAGCCAGTAAGTGCTATAATAAGTGCATAGAAATTGAGCTTGACCTCACAAAACCCGTGCACTTATGATCCGAATACATAGCCAAACTCAACTTACTTTAGAAGGATTTGAAACGCCTTTTGAACGTAGCATGGATAAAAATAATCGTTGGATAAAACTAAGCGCTTGTATTCCTTGGGACGATTTCGCCAATGCGTATTACCAAAGTTTCAACGCCAGCACTGGACGTCCTGCAAAAGA
>CAMDOP010000001.1 GCA_945903675.1 Crenothrix polyspora | reverse complement strand
CCAATCATAAGGTCAATATTAAGGAGGGTATGATTGAGGGCGTGGTAACTGGGGTTTTATCTTATTTATTACAATGGGTTTATTTGAGCCTACAGCTAGGCGCATCTAGTTATAATTCTATCTATGGTAGTTTTGCCGCTTTACCTTTGTTAGTGGTCTGGTTACAGGCTGGCTGGATGGTGGTTTTATTGGGTTGCGAAGTTGCCTTCTTTTTACAAAATTATGAAATATATAAAAACAAACATCGTTATGCCGATTTGAGTTTTGCTTTGCAAAAAGTGCTTTCCCTACAAATAACCCATCTGATTATTAATAATTTTGTATTGATGAATAAACCCTTGTCATCGATCGAAATTGCCGAGAAGTTGCTGATTCCAATTGCGATTGTTCAGGATTTATTGGCAAAGTTAATCACTAGTCATATCGTTGTTGAATTTAAAAGGGAAGAGCAGGGCGGTGATGAGTTTTATCAACCGGCGGTGGATATTAATCAACTGACTATTGCTTATGTGATTACCGCATTAGAGCAAAGTGGTCAGCATTATCTTTCGGATATAAAACAAGAGCAGTTATTTATGACGGCCGTTGATGAGTTTAGGCAGCTAATGGAAAGTTCTAAACACAATTGTTTATTGAAAGAGCTATAGCCGATGGGTTATGGCTATCATTGCGATAAGTTGCTAGCACCTTAAGGCGGGACAGCTTCAACTCAGACGAAAGGCTCAAGGCGAAAGATTAAGTTTAGGAGGTTAGAAACTTAAGGCGGCGCAGATAATAGGCTTCATATCGTTCCCACGCTCTGCGTGGGAATGTATCCTGCATCGCTCCAGCGATGCGTGACGCAGAGCGTCACCGGCGGCATTCCCACGCAGAGCGTGGGAACGATAAATCTACGTTGACTATTAATCTACGGACAAGCAGTATAAAGCTTGGAGTGCTGAGCTTCAGCTATTACCTGTAAAACAGCTAAAGCAGTTTTATTCCAAATACAGGCTAGCAATTTAAGACGGGACAGCTTGAACGCAGACGAAAGGCAAAGGGCGAAAGATTAAGCCTAAGAGGTTAGCAACTTAGGTCGTGGCAGATAATAGGCTTAACCCTTTGCCTTTAACCTTTCGCCTTTTGTCTGCGTTTAGGAGAGCCTTGTCTAAAAGTGAACGGTTAAGCTAAACTGTCCGGTCTTAAGTTGGTAGCCCAAATACACAGCAATGAGTCCTAATGAAAAACATATTTACCTTAGCTGAAGCCTGTTTACATGATCCTGATATTGAGCAAAAATTAATGTTCACTCATCAAGCCCAGCAATTATTGACTCAAGGTGAATTAAGTTTAGTTTCTGAACAACCGCCTTTGGCTATTTCTTCGGTACAATTTCCCAGTTCGCCAATATTATTGTCCACGCGCGAAATGCCTAAACGTAAATTAGGTAGCCCTGACGGAATAAAAGCCTTTTTTCATGCCATTGCTCATGTTGAATTTATGGCCATTTATCTGGCTTGGGATATGCTTTATCGTTTTCGTGGCATGCCCGATCAGTTTTATCACGATTGGCTACGCGTTGCCGATGAAGAGGCGCAACACTTCGAATTAATTCGTACACATTTACAGGCTATGAATTTAGCTTACGGTGATTTACCGGCCCATAATGGTTTATGGGATCATGCCACAGATACCGCAGATGATTTATTAGCACGATTAGCCATGATTCCACGTTGTATGGAAGCACGAGGCTTGGATGTTACACCCGCCATCATTGCCAAATTTAAACATATTGGTGATGGGGCTAGTGTCACCTTATTAACGCGCATCTTAACCGATGAAGTCGGTCATGTAGAACGAGGTTCTTACTGGTTTAAGTTTGTTTGCGAACAGCAAGACTTAGAGCCAGAAGCTCAATATCAACGCTTAATCAAGAAATATTACCAAGGTGGTAAGCCAAAAGGCCCTTTTAACAGAGAAATGCGTATAATTGCTGGTTTTTCAGATGCTGAATTAGATTGGTTGGAAAATACATCACTATGAATACACATAAAATATTTGACACACCTATTTTTGGTTTAGGCTTTAGAGTTTTTTTTGCTTTAGCCGGCTTATCAGCGCTGATTTTAATATTGCTTTGGAATGCGATGTTCAAAGGCACATTAACGGTCGCTAATTACTTTTTACCGAGTTATTGGCATGCGCATGAAATGTTGCTGGGTTATTCGGCGGCTGTTATCGCTGGTTTCTTATTAACGGCGGTTAAAAATTGGACAGCTAAGCCAACTTTAAGCGGTGATAAATTAACCGCATTGGCTTTATTATGGCTTTATGGGCGCATCCTACCTTTTTATGCGGCTTTATTACCTGATGCCGTTATCGCCGCGGTTGATTTTGCTTTTTTACCTGTGTTGGCCTATTGCATCAGCCTACCCATTTTACAAGCCAAACAATACAAGCATTTAGTTTTTGTAGGTCTATTATTAGTATTAGCCTTAGGCAATGCGTTAATCCATGCAGAAATGCTAGGCTTAAATTTAAACTCGGCGTGGCTAGGTATTCAGCTAGTTGTCGCGACTATTATTACGATGATCATCATTTTTTCGGGCAGAATATTTCCTTACTTTACCGAAAGAGCTTTATCAGGCACCTTCATCAGCAAGAATCCCTTATTGGATAATCTATCGATAGGCTCAGCTGTTTTAGTGTTCACCTTACAATTATGTTCTGTTTCGGGAACTTTATTAGCCATAACCGCACTGTTTGCTGCTGGTGTTAATGGTGCTCGCTTATCCGGTTGGTATGTCGCTAGGATATGGTATGTGCCTTTATTGTGGGCATTATATGTTGGCTATACTTGGCTTATTCTTGGTTTTGCCTTAACCGCCTTGTCGGCTTATGGTTGGGTATTGCCAGTATTAGCACTGCATGCTTTTACCCTCGGTGGCATAGGTAGCTTAACTTTAGCTATGATGGCTAGGGTGTCTTTGGGCCATACCGGACGTGCGCTACGCGTTTCTAATGCTATAACTATTGCCTTTGTATTGCTTAATTTAGCGGCCGTGCTTAGAGTGTTATTACCTGTTGCACTGCCTCATGGCTATGACCTCTTAATGTATGCTTCAACCTTATGCTGGATTGCCGCCTTTTCCCTATTCATGTTTATTTATGCGCCAGTCTTAACGACTAAGCGCATAGATGGCTTGGAAGATTAAGCATCATTCGTTTGCGAATCTCAATGTTTTTAGGGTGCAATAGCACAGCGAATTACATTTAATCGTATGCTCCTTAAAAGTTATGAGTGATCTTGAAAAATCAGAGGCCATTGCTAAGTGAACTAGGAATGATCATGAAAAATCAGGGGTCATTGCTAAGTGAAATAGGAGTGATCTTGAAAAATCAGGGGTCATTGCTAAGTGAACTAGGAATGATCATGAAAAATCAGGGGTCATTGCTAAGTGAATTAGGAATGATCATGAAAAATCAGGGGTCATTGCTAAGTGAACTAGGAATGATCATCAAAAATCAGGGGCTATTGCCAATTGCATAGGATGTGCCGACGCTAGGAGGCGCATCATTCACGTACATAACATTGCGCTTCACTTTGTTCAGCACATCCTGTGGCACTGGCGCAGGTTACCATACAATGGAAGATACGAACCTGCTGGTGGGAGACGCATAGCGATCTTGAAAAACAGAGGTTGTTTCTAAGTGAACAGGGAGCACTGACCTCAAAACGAGGGATTCATGCTAAGTCAGTATGGGTGAGATAAATACCCCTGTTTATTAACTTATAATCCACTAAAATAGGCAGCTAAGGCTTGCATATCTTCATCACTCAGGGTGTTGGCAATGGCTTGCATCTGACCATTCTTTCTAACGCCCGCTTTAAAATTTGCTAGTTGGTTGACGAGATAATCGGCGCGTTGGCCTGCGAGTCTAGGGAATTGGCCATTACCTTCAGCAGAAGAGCCATGGCAGCCTAAGCACATACTGGCTTTTGCCTGACCGACTTTGGCTAAGGCTACATTGGTTTCTATCTTGATCGTTGGGGTGCTGGAAAAATAAGCTGCTAAATTTTTAATATCGTCATCGCTTAAATTGCTGGCCATTGCTTTCATAAGGGCATTGCTACGCGCCCCGGTTTTAAAAGCATTTAGCTGATTAATAAGATAGCTAGGTTGTTGAGCATAAAGATTAGGTGCTGGATTATGATCTGCGTGTCCGCCATGTCCTATAGAGCCATGACAGCCTATGCAATTAGCGGCTTGCTGTTCGCCTGCTAGTTTGTCGGCTGCTAAGGAAGTACTAGTCCATAAAAAAGCAGATATTAGTGATATAGCAACTGAATAATTTAATGTGTTCATTTGATCATCCCCAAAGTTATAAAAATGAATATTTATGGTTAGATATCTAGGTTAATACATAAGGCGTTGCATAGGGAGAGTCTTAACTATACAACTAAAAGTAGTTTTCATGACAGTTGTTTATGTTTAAGTGTGTAGTTACCCTTTTAAGAGCCACTGCTATTAAATTACGCGAAAGCATTATAAAGTCTGGAGTGCAATAGCTTCAGCTATTGCTATTTAAAAAATAGCTGAAGCTATTTTACTCCAAACACATAGAATATTTAACTTAGTGGCGGCACTTTCAAATGGTGGACTGAGTGTCTTTAGTCTTGCTATCATTTCGTTTTATAAGTAGCACTGACCTACGCTTTTTTGCCATTAATATAAATCACTGATGCTACCGATGTAGCGTTTAAATTTTAAACAGTCATTCATTAAATCACCATTATCATGGAAAAAATAAAAGTTCTTTTTGTTTGTATGGGCAATATTTGCAGGTCACCCACTGCTGAGGGTGTTTTTGTTAAGCTGATTAAAGATAGGGCATTGGAATCATCATTTTTGGTCGATTCGGCTGGTACGCATGCTTATCATGAAGGCGAGGTACCGGATTCTCGATCGCAACAAGCGGCCCAGTTACGTGATATAAACTTAGCGCATATACGCTCTAGAAAGGTGGTGATGGGGGATTTTGAGGATTTTGATTTTTTGTTGGCGATGGATGATGATAATTATGCTCTGCTGATGAAAGCGTGTCCTGAGCACTATCAAACAAAAATTCACTATTTTCTTGATTATGCACCCCATCTTAAAGTGCGTGAGGTACCTGATCCTTATTATGGCGGTGTTTATGGTTTCGAGAAGGTATTGGATTTAATCGAAGAAGCATCGGTGGGGTTTTTAGAGAGCTTAAAAACGACAAGACTTCAAATCAACAGCTAATACAAAGGTGAGAGTGTGGCGATAATATCAAATACCGTAGGCTATATGGATGGGGATGTATTGTTGGAAGCTTTTTTTGCTTTTGATGATGCGCTAATAGGCCGCAGACCTGCGGTTTTAATTAATCATACTTGGGTGGGTAGAGACGAGTTTGTTGCCGAGAAGGCGATAAAGCTGGCTGAGTTAGGTTATGTGGGCTTTGCCGTTGATATGTATGGTAAAGGCGTATTGGGAACGAGTCCTGAGCAAAACTCAGCGTTGATGCAGCCCTTTATGGACGATCGTTTACTATTGCAAAAACGCATACAGGCTGCGCTATATGCTGTGAAATTATTGCCTTGGGTTGATGACCATAATGTTGCAGCGATCGGTTTTTGCTTTGGTGGTTTGTGTGTTTTAGATTTGGCAAGATCAGGTAGTGACTTGAAGGGCGTTGTTAGCTTTCATGGTCTATTAGGTGCCCCAGGGCATCCTGTGGCTAAGCCGATTAAAGCCAAAGTATTAGCTTTGCATGGTCATGATGATCCTTTGGCTACGCCTGATCAAGTGCTTGCCTTTGAGCAGGAAATGACTTTGGCGGGTGTGGATTGGCAGTTGCAGTGTTATGGTCATACGGCTCATGCTTTTACTAATCCATTGGCCAATGACCCAGATCATGGCATGGTTTATCGTGCTCAAGCAGATAGTCGTTCATGGTTGGCGATGAAAAACTTCTTAGCAGAAATTTTTGCTTAACATTAACGGCTACCAACTTAAAGCGGGATAATTTCAGCGCAGACGAAAGGCTCAGGGCGAAAGGTTAAGCGTAGAAGGTTAGCAAGTTAAGGCGTGACAGATATTAGTCTTAACCCTTCGCCCTTCGTATTTTGTCTTTTGTCTGCTCTTAGGAGAACCTTGTCTAAAAGTGAACGATTAAGCTAAACGACCCCCCCCTCTTAAATTGGTAGCTACATTAACTCATCAATAGTTTGACTATTTTGGTATAATCCCCTGTTATTTAAAGTTATAGGGGCGCATTTGTTGCATGGAATGAAGTGGTGCGCTTATATGTTAGTTAAGAAACCATACCGAAGTAGTCTTTTCGGTACACTGTTTATCTAGGGATCAATGTCAAACTTCGCTAAAGAAATTATACCTGTCAATCTCGAAGACGAGATGAAACAGTCCTATCTCGATTACGCAATGAGCGTTATTGTAGGCCGAGCTCTTCCTGATGTCAGAGATGGCCTGAAACCAGTGCATCGCCGCGTGTTATACGCGATGAGTGAATTGGGTAACGATTGGAACAAACCCTATAAAAAATCGGCGCGTATCGTCGGTGATGTCATCGGTAAATATCATCCTCATGGTGATACCGCAGTCTATGACACCATGGTACGTATGGCGCAACCTTTTTCCATGCGTTATATGTTGGTCGACGGGCAGGGTAACTTCGGTTCGGTCGATGGTGATCCACCCGCAGCGATGCGTTATACAGAAGTCCGTATGGCGAAGATTGCCCATGAATTATTAGCGGATCTTGATAAAGAAACTGTTAATTTCATTCCTAACTACGACGAATCAGAAATACAGCCCGAAGTATTGCCTACTCGAGTGCCTAATTTATTGGTGAACGGTTCCTCAGGTATCGCTGTGGGTATGGCGACTAATATTCCTCCGCATAATATGACGGAAGTGGTTAGCGCCTGTTTGGCCATGATTGATAATCCTGATATTACGATTCCTGAGTTAATGGATTATATTCCTGGCCCTGATTTTCCTACTGCCGGTTTCATCAATGGCGCTGCTGGTATTTACAATGCCTATACCACAGGGCGGGGTAAGATTTATTTGCGGGCTAGATGTCACTTTGAAGATATAGGTGATAGTAGTCGACAATCGATAGTGACCACTGAATTGCCTTATCAAGTTAACAAAGCACGTTTGCTTGAGAAGATTGCTGAGTTGGTTAAAGACGGTAAGCTTGAAGGTATTTCTGGCTTACGTGATGAATCTGATAAAGATGGCATGCGCATGGTGATCGAATTGCGTCGCGGTGAAGTGCCTGAAGTCGTATTGAATAATCTGTATAAGCAGACTCAATTCCAAACCGTATTCGGTATTAATATGGTGGCTTTGCTGGACGGTCGTCCGCATTGTATGAATTTGCTGGATATACTTGGCGCGTTTATTAACCATAGACGCGAAATTGTGACTCGCAGAACCATTTATCTGCTACGTCGCGCCCGTGAAAGAGCGCATATCTTAGAAGGTCTTGCTGTGGCGTTGGCTAATATCGATGAAATGATTTCGTTGATTAAAGCCGCTAGCAATCCTGCGGAAGCTAAAGAGGGTTTATTAGTAAGAACTTGGGATGCTGGCTTGGTTTCCACGCTTTTGGAGCGTGCTGAGGCGAGTCGTTCTAGACCAGAAGATTTGGGTGCTGAATTTGGTATTTTTGCAGGTGTTTATCGTCTTTCTGAAACACAGGCACAAGCCATTCTTGATTTGCGTCTCCATCGTTTAACCGGTTTAGAGCAAGATAAAATCGTCAATGAATATCGTCAGTTATTAGAGCAAATTGATGAGCATCTGTTTGTATTAAGTAGTGACGTTCGTTTGATGGAAATTATCAGGGAAGAACTAGTCGCTATTAAAGACCAGTATTCCGATGCACGTCGTACCGAAATCATCCAAACCCAGTTAGATTTATCAGAGCAAGATTTAATTACTGAAGAAGATATGGTGGTAACCATGTCTCATGAAGGTTATGTTAAATCTCAGCCTTTAAGTGATTACAAAGCACAACGACGTGGTGGACGCGGAAAGTCTGCGACAGCCACTAAAGAATTGGATTATGTTGATAAGCTGATTGTCGCTAATACCCACGATACAATTTTATGCTTCTCTTCACGAGGTAAAGTCTATTGGATGAAGGTTTATCAATTGCCTGTGGCCAGTCGTGCGGCACGTGGTAAGCCTTTTGTTAATTTATTGCCCTTAGAGCAGGGTGAAAAGATTAACGCGATCTTACCTATCCGCGAATTCACTGAAAATAAATTTATTTTTATGGCGACTTCAGCGGGTACCGTTAAAAAGACGCCATTAACCGAATTTGAACGTCAACGTACTACCGGTAAAATCGCCATCGACTTAAGAGACGACGATACCTTGGTTGGCGTTGCCGTTACCGACGGTCAGCAAAATGTCTTATTGTTCGGTAGTACGGGTAAAGCCGTATGCTTTAATGAAGCAGATGTGCGTTCTATGGGTAGAACCGCTACGGGTGTCCGTGGCATGCGCTTGCAACCAGGTCAAAGAATCATTTCCTTGATTATTGCAGCCGAAGGCACGGTGCTGAATATTACCGAAAATGGTTATGGTAAGCGTACTAAGTTGGAAGAGTTTACCTGTCATAAGCGTGGCGGGCAGGGTTTGATTGCCATACAAACTTCTGAGCGTAATGGTGCGGTTATCGGTGCGGTTTTGGTTAACGATAACGATGAAATTATGTTGATCACTGATGGTGGTACTTTGGTACGTACGCGTGTTGACGAAATTTCGGTAGTTGGTCGTAATACCCAGGGCGTCACTATTATTCGTTTAGGTAAAAATGAAAAAGTGATAGGCGTTGATAAGATTGAAGGTTTGGCCGGTATCGACGACGACGATGAAGAAGATAGTGATTTTGATACCGCATTAGACACTGATGAAGTGCTCATTGATGAGGCTGATTTGTCCTCTAGTGCAGAAGATGAGCTAGAACAAGACGAAGAATAATCATAGCGGTGGTTGGGTTCACGATAGCGTAACCCAACAGTTACAAGTAGTTAGAGTTATCTGCTTACGATGCACTAACTTTAGCGAGTTGATTTTCCGTATTTGTGAGCGATCAAAGGTTATAATGGCCCGCGAAAATACCAGGCTCCTTTTGCTTCATTGCTAGAATTCCATTTTAAAGTTTAACTACGAGAAAATTATGTCCAGAGTATTTAATTTTAGTGCCGGTCCATCTGCATTCCCAGCGTCAGTGTTATTGCAAGCGCAACAGGAAATGTTGGAATGGCGTAATAGCGGTATGTCAGTGATGGAAATGAGTCATAGAGGCAAGCATTTCTCTATTATTGCTGAAGAGTTAGAAAGTGATTTACGCAGCTTGATGGCGATACCGGATAATTATAAGGTGTTGTTTTTACAAGGCGGCGCGTCTGCACAATTCTCCTTTATTCCGCAAAATCTTTTAAACGGTAAAACCAAAGCTTGTTATATTAAAACCGGTGCTTGGTCTGAAAAAGCCGTTAAAGACGCGCAAAGTTATTGTGATGTGTTGGTCAGTGCTAGCGCAGAAGCTACTAAATTCACGAGTATTCCTGATGCATCAACTTGGGAACTGGATGAGCAAGCAGCTTATTTGCATTACACATCTAATGAAACCATACATGGTGTGGAATTTCAAAATATTCCTGATGCTAAGGGCTTAACCTTGGTTTCGGATATGTCTTCGAATATCTTATCGCGTCATATTGATGTCAGTCAGTATGGTTTGATTTATGCCGGAACTCAAAAGAACATGGGGCCTGCAGGTGTAACGGTAGTGATCGTCAGAGATGACTTGATTGGCCATGCTGGAAAAACAGTACCTTCGATATTTAATTACGCTGAACAGGCTAAGAATCAGTCGATGTTAAATACGCCGGCAACCTATAATTGGTATTTGGTTGGCCTAGTGCTTAAGTGGTTAAAGGCACAAGGTGGTGTTGCAGCGATTGAACAACATAATATTGCTAAGTCGACTAAGCTTTATCAAGCAATTGATCAATCAGCCTTGTATTCAAATCCAGTTGATGTAGCTGTGCGTTCACGTATGAACGTGCCGTTTATTCTGTCTGATGAGAGTTTGGATAAGCCCTTTTTGGTGGCCGCCGAAGCTCAAGGTTTGTTTGAATTAAAAGGACATCGTTCAGTGGGCGGTATGCGGGCAAGTATTTACAATGCTATGTCAGAAGCCGGTGTACAAGCTTTGATAGATTTTATGGCTGAATTTGAACGCACTCATTAATAAAAACGTACCAATATAGAGCCGCAACCATGCCATCAGTGACCCCACTTTCTGAATTAAGAGAAAAAATCGATGCAATTGATGAAAAGATATTGCAGTTGATTAATCAGCGTGCGTCTTGTGCCATTGAGGTTGCCAAAACCAAAATGGCTCAAGGCGAGCAAGGTACCTTTTATCGCCCTGATCGTGAGTCTTTGGTTTTAAGGCGGATTATGGGGTTGAATCAAGGGCCGCTCTCTGATGTGGCGGCAGCAGGCTTTTTTAGAGAATTGATGTCTGCATGTTTGGCATTAGAAAAGCCGATGGATGTTGCGTTTTTAGGTCCTGAAGGCACTTTTACTCAGCAAGCTGTCTTTAAACACTTTGGACATGCGGTTAAAACGATACCGGCTGCGACTATTAACGAAATATTTAATGCGGTGGAGTCTGAACACTGTCAATTTGGTGTTGTTCCTGTTGAGAACTCTACTGAAGGTGTGATTAGTCATACTTTGGATCGTTTTTTGAACTCGCCGCTAAAAATCTGCGGTGAAGTTGAGATCAGAGTACATCAAAATTTGATGGGACATGCTGCCAATCTCGCAGAAATAGCAGAAGTGTATTCTCATCAGCAATCATTAGCCCAGTGTAGACAATGGTTAGATAAGCATCTTCCGCACGCTAAGTTAACGGCGGTCAATAGTAATGCTGAGGCTGCGCGCTTAGCGTTAGATAATAAACATAGCGCTGCTATTGCAGGTAAGGTTGCCGCAGAAGTTTATAATTTAGCTATTATTGCTAAAAACATTGAAGATGAGCCTAACAACACCACTCGCTTTATTATTATCGGCCAACAATTATCATCACCTACCGGCAATGATAAAACCTCATTAGTCGTTTCTACAGGCAACCAACCGGGTGCTTTGCATAAGATTCTTGAGCCCTTCGCAAAATTTGGCATAGGTATGGTTCAGATTGAATCTAGGCCTTCACGTCAAGGCTTATGGGATTATGTGTTTTTTATTGATGTAGAAGGGCATAGTGACGACAACCTTATTGCTCAGGCTTTAGGTAGCGTAAAAGATAATGTTAAGATGTTTAAGTTATTAGGTTCTTATCCTAAAGCGGTGCTCTAAGCAGCTGGCAGTGCGATACAACTATTAAATTCTATTAATTAAAACCATGAATAATTTCGATAAAATATACTCACTTGCGGTAGCGGGTGTGCAACGCCTGATTCCTTATAAAGCCGGTAAGCCGATTGAAGAGTTAGAGCGCGAGTTGGGTCTCACTCAGATTATCAAGCTAGCTTCTAATGAAAATCCCCTTGGTCCAGGAAAAAAAGCATTAGAAGCTATTGCTTCTGTGTTACCTGAATTAGCATTGTATCCTGATGGTAGTGGTTTCTTATTAAAGCAGGCTTTGGCTGATAAATATGCGCTAGATGATAGCCAGATTACCTTAGGTAATGGTTCAAATGAAATATTAGAGCTGGTAGCTAGGGCATTTTTAACGCCAGAACACGAAGCCGTTTTTTCGCAACATGCTTTTGCGGTATATCCTATCGTTACACAAGCCGTAGGTGCGAACGCAGTTGTGGTGCCAGCATTAAATTATGGTCATGATTTGGATGCTATGCTATTGGCGGTCACTGAAAAGACGCGCGTAGTATTTATTGCTAACCCTAATAACCCAACCGGGACATTGCTGAGTCAAGCTAGTCTAGCGCTCTTTTTAAATGCTCTACCTGATACCTGCGTATGTGTGTTGGATGAGGCTTATTTTGAATTTGTTAATGATGTGACAGCGATCAATTCTATCGCTTGGTTAAAAGATCATCCTAATTTATTGATCACGCGTACTTTTTCTAAGGCTTATGGTTTAGCTGGCTTGCGTATCGGTTATGGTTTATCTAGCCCTCAAATGGCCGATATTCTTAACCGTGTACGTCAACCTTTTAATAATAATAGTTTAGCGTTGGTGGCAGCATTAGCTGCATTGAGTGACGATGAGCATTTGCAGCAGACTATTACCGTCAATACGCAAGGCATGCAGCAATTAGTCGATGGTTTTAAAGCTTTAAATCTAGAGTGGGTAACATCAGCAGGGAATTTTGTTTTGGTAGATTTAAAACAAGCAGGATTGCCCATTTATGAAGCACTGCTGCGCAAAGGCGTTATTGTCAGGCCAGTAGGAGTATATGAATTGCCTAATCATTTGCGGATTAGTATAGGTACCAAAATAGAGAATCAGGTATTTCTTAAGGCATTAACTGATATTTTGGCTGATGTTCGATAAACTTTGTATTATTGGTGTTGGCTTAATGGGCGGATCTGTCGCCCGTACAGCCAGATTAAAAAGATTAAGTAAAAACATCTTGGGTTATGGTCGTTTACAAGACTTACAAAATTTAGAAACCGCAAAACACTTAGGTGTAATAGATGATTACACTTTGCACATAGAGGTCGCGGTGCAAGATGCTGATTGTGTGGTTATTGCAACTCCCGTTGAGTCTATTGAAAATATACTTTCATTGTTGCAGCCGGTTTGGTCTGATCATACGATTTATACCGATGTCGGTAGTACTAAGGGTAATGTCGTTGCTGCAGCGCAGCGAGTTTTTGGTGTAATACCTAATAATTTTGTATTGGCTCATCCTATCGCAGGCGGTGAGCAAAGCGGAGTTGAGGCGGCGGTCGATGATTTATTTGTCAATAAACGTTTGATTATTTCACCGCTCAGTCATACTCGCCAAGATGCCCTGCAGAAAATCCAAAGCTTCTGGGAGCAATGTGGCTCTGATGTTTCCATGATGGAGGTTCATCGTCATGATGCGATATTGGCTGCAACGAGTCATTTGCCTCATGTGCTGGCATTTGCTTTAGTCGATATGCTAGGTCATCAAGATGAGCAAAGTGAGATTTTTAATTATGCGGCGGGTGGTTTTAGAGACTTTACACGTATCGCCTCTAGCGATCCTACAATGTGGCGAGATATTTGTTTAGCTAATAAAAATGAAATAATCCCGTTACTAGAGCAGACCAAATTACAACTCGATAAAATACAGTGCCTGTTGGAACATGATGATGGTCAACAGCTTTTTGAAATCTTTGCGTATGCCAACACAGCGAGGCAACGCTTCCTTAATCAGTTTGAAGGTAATATGACTAAAACAATTACATTTAAAGTTCAGCCAGGCGGATTGTTGCAGGGTGAAGCACGAGTGCCAGGTGACAAGTCTATGTCACATCGATCTATTATGCTAGGTTCATTGGCTGACGGCGTTACCCATGTTAAAGGTTTTTTAGAAGCCGAAGATGCACTAGCCACATTACAAGCTTTTCGCGATATGGGGGTTGAAATTGAAGGCCCTGTTGATGGTTGTTTGACCATTCATGGTGTTGGTAAGCATGGTTTAAAGGCACCTAAAAATGAGTTGTATCTTGGTAATTCTGGAACCTCAATGCGCTTATTGAGTGGGTTATTGGCGGGTCAGTCTTTTAATTCAGTATTAACCGGTGATAAATCTTTATCGGGTAGGCCAATGAAGCGAGTTACTGAGCCTTTAGCATTAATGGGTGCTGATATAAAAGCAACCGAAAATGGTACTGCGCCACTTTATATCACCGGTAAAACAGGTCAGTTGCAGGGTATCGATTATGTGATGCCGATGGCTAGCGCACAGGTGAAATCCTGTTTGTTGTTGGCAGGCATGTATGCAGAAGGTGAAACGAGCGTGACAGAGCCTGCGCCTACTCGTGATCATACCGAACGTATGTTATCAGGATTCTCATATCCTGTTAAACAACAAGGCAGTAAAGTTACGATTACAGCAGATGGTAAATTAACGGCTGCTGATATTGATGTGCCAAGTGACATATCTTCGGCGGCTTTCTTTTTGGTAGGCGCATCAATTGCGCCGGGCTCTGATTTATTACTTAAGCATGTGGGTATCAATCCTACGCGTACAGGTGTGATTGATATTTTGCGCTTAATGGGTGCCAAGATTGAAGTGCTAAATGAGCGCGTTGTCGGTGGTGAACCAGTCGCTGATTTACATGTGGTCTATAGCCCTTTAACAGGTATCGATATTCCTGAAGCATTAGTGCCCTTGGCTATTGATGAATTCCCGGTATTATTTGTTGCCGCTGCTTGTGCAAAAGGGCAAACTCGCTTAAGCGGTGCTGAAGAGCTGAGAGTCAAAGAGTCGGATCGAATTCAGGTTATGGCTGATGGTTTACAAATTCTAGGCGTGGATGCTCAGCCAACTGAAGATGGTATGATTATTCAGGGTGGCGCTATAGGGGGTGGTGTTGTAACGTCACATGGTGACCATCGTATTGCTATGGCATTTTCAATTGCTGGATTACGAGCTGATGCACCCATTACAATTTTAGATTGTGCCAATGTAAATACTTCTTTTCCTGAGTTTAAAGATTTGGTTCATCGCTTAGGTTTGGACTTGGTTTGCGAGGAATCTTGATGTTAGCACCTGTTTTAACGATAGATGGTCCTAGTGGAGCTGGAAAGGGTACTATCAGTCGTTTAGTAGCAAAAAAACTAGGCTGGCATTATTTGGATAGCGGATCAATATATAGGTCAGTGGCTATAGCTATTCAAAATGCTTCGGTTGATATGGCTAATATCAGTGAAATTGTTAAAGTAACACAAGCTATGGTGTTAGAGTTTGAATGTGGTGATGCGTTAATTGTTAAGCTTAATGACAAAGATATTACTGATCAATTAGGACTAGAAAATACAGGCAATATAGCTTCTCAAGTTGCTTCACTGCCAGAAGTTAGAGCAATTCTTTTACAGAAACAGAAAGATTTCAGGCGGATGCCGGGTTTAGTTGCTGATGGTCGTTATATGGGTACGATTGTTTTTCCTGATGCCGAAAATAAAGTATTCTTAACCGCGAGTGCAGAAAAAAGAGCGGAAAGAAGATATAAACAGTTGATAGAAAAAGCAATTGATGCTAATCTTGCAAAAATAAAAAGTGAGATCGAAGTTCGTGATCGTCGTGATATGGAACGTGAAACAGCTCCATTAGCTATGGCGAGTGATGCTCTTTATATAGACTCATCTGATATGACTATTAACGCAGTCGTTGAAGAGGTATTAAATTTAATCCGTTAAGGATTTTTCGTATGGCCGCACTATTGTTAAGTGTGGTTTTTTTTAACTTTGATAAAGAAAAGGTTTGTTCGAGTTTCGACAAACTTGGGAAATAATAAAATGAGCGAAAGCTTTGCTGCATTACTAGAAGAAAGTTTAACCAGAACCAAAATGAGTCCTGGTGCCATGTTGATCGGTACAGTCATTGATATTGAAAATGACATGGTTATCGTCAGTACGCATTCTAAATCAGAAGGCGTGATTCCTAAATGGCAATTTTTAAACAACAATGGTGAATTGGAAGTTTCAATTGGCGATGAAGTTGAAGTTGCTTTGGATTTATTCGAAGATGGTTTAGGCGCTACGCTTCTTTCTAGAGATAAAGCGAAGAAAAACAAAGCTTGGTTCGAACTTGAAACTGCTTTTGAAAAAGAAGCCACTATTATCGGTCAAATCACTGGTAAAGTTCGCGGAGGTTTCACTGTATCGGTTGGCGCGTTGCGTGCCTTCTTGCCAGGCTCTTTAGTTGACGTTCGTCCTATTAGAGATACGACTTTCTTAGAAAATCGTGATCTTGAATTCAAAGTTATTAAAATAGATCAAAAACGTAATAATGTTGTTCTTTCACGTCGTGCAGTAGTAGAAAAAGAATACAGTGCAGAAAGAGAAGAGTTACTGAAAACACTGGAAGAGGGTGCAGTTGTCACCGGTGTTGTTAAAAATCTTACTGATTACGGCGCGTTCATTGATTTGGGCGGAATTGACGGTTTATTACACATCACTGATATGGCATGGAGACGTGTACGTCATCCATCTGAATGTGTTGAAATCGGTCAAGAAATTAAAATTAAAGTATTGAAATACGACAAAGATAAAAACCGTGTTTCTTTAGGTATGAAACAAATGGGTGAAGATCCATGGCAAAATATTGCTCGTAGATACCCTGCCGGTACTCGTGTATTCGGTAAAGTAAATAATTTAACCGACTATGGTTGTTTTGTTGAAATTGAAGAGGGTGTTGAAGGTTTGGTTCACGTTTCTGAAATGGATTGGACCAACAAAAATGTTAATCCATCTAAGTTAGTTCAATTAGGTGATGACGTTGAAGTAATGGTTATAGAAATTGATGAAGAGCGTCGTCGTATTTCTTTAGGTATGAAACAGTGCAAAACTAATCCATGGGATGAATTTGCCGCAACTCATAACAAAGGCGATAAAATCTCTGGAAAAATAAAATCAATTACTGATTTCGGTATTTTCATCGGATTAGATGGTGGTATTGATGGTCTGGTTCATATGTCGGATATATCTTGGGCAGATGACGGCGAAACATCAGTACGTGAGTTTAAGAAAGGTGATGAATTAGAAACTGTTATTTTAGCAGTAGATTCTGAGCGTGAGCGTATCTCGCTAGGTATTAAACAGTTGGAACAAGACCCTTTCCAAAACTTTTTAGCAACTAATGAAAAAGGTAGTTTGGTAAAAGGTACTATTAAAGAAGTTGACGCCAAAGGCGCAATTATTTTATTGGCTGATAATGTTGAGGGTTATTTACGTGCCTCAGAAATTCAACGTGATCGCGTTGAAGATGCTCGTACTTTACTGAAAGAGGGTGATGTTCTTGAAGCTAAGTTTATCGGTGTAGATAAGAAGAGCAAGTCAATTTCGTTGTCAATTAAAGCAAAAGACCAAGACGAAGAAACACATACCATTAAGGATCATACTCAGCAATCGGCTGGAACTCCTACGATGGCTGATCTCTTTAAGCAGTTAGAAAAATAAATTAAGCAAGCAAGTATTAAAGAGGTCCTGTTATATAGCAGGGCCTCTTGCTTTTTTACAGGATAATATGTGACAAAATCAGAGTTAATCGAATCCCTAGCTAAAAAACAACCCTATCTAGCATTGAAAGATGTAGAGCTTGCTGTAAAGTGCGTGATTGAAAAAATGAATCAAGCATTATCTTCTGGTAAAAGAATTGAGATTAGAGGGTTTGGTAGCTTTTCTCTACATAAAAGACCTCCTCGAATTGGTCGAAATCCAAAAACAGGTGAGTCAGTGAGTTTGTCTGAAAAACATGTCCCACACTTTAAGCCTGGCAAAGAATTACGCGATCGCGTAGATGCAGCCAGAGATAAATATGAAATAGCTGATTAATTTAAGCAACCTAACAACATTGCATATAATAGCTGAGGTAGCATTATATGCAATGTTGTTAGGTTTTTTTGCTTTGTGGTAAGGGTCGAGTTTTAAATCCTATGTAGCTAGTCATGACAAAATATAATAACTACGTCGATTGAAGCTATGTATATGCTCTAAGTACCATGTCAATTACTCTTATACATCCAAAAATTTTTTGGTGTCATATCACGACTATATCAAAAATAGACTTTCCAAGTAATTAAGGGTCTAGTGAAAATAATCTGTTAGTGAAAACTTATAATTCAAATTGATTCATTCTTATTTTCTAACACTCAAGTAAGAGTTAAAGAGATATGGTAAGTGAGTTGGACTTAATATGAAGAAATTTCCGTATTGGTATCACCCAATCTTGGCCAAGCGGTTAGGACAGCTTTAACAACCGTTGCTAAGGGAATGGCAAAGAAAACTCCCCAAAACCCCCATACTCCACCAAAAAATAAAATAGCTACAATAATGGCTATAGCATGTAAGTTGACAGCTTCAGAAAACAATACCGGTACCAGAATAACACCATCTAAAGCCTGAATAATTGAATAAGCAATGACTAAGTACATAAATTGATCGCCACTTAGGCCCCATTGAAAATAAGCGACTCCAAGCACTGGAAAAGTAATAAGTGTAGCGCCTATATAAGGAATGATTACCTGTATGCCCATTAATACAGCTAATAGCATAGCGTAATTTAAGCCCATACTTGCAAAAGTTACAAAACTGACAAACCAAAGAATTAATACCTCAGAAAATTTACCGCGTACATAATTTCCAATTTGTATATCTACCTCTTCCCATACTCGCACGGTCAAATACCTTTGCTTAGGCATAAACTGTAAAAACCAGTCTATTAATATTTTTTTATCTTTTAAAAAGAAAAAAACCATCATCGGCACTAAAAATAAATAAATTATTGCACTGACAATGCCTACGACAGAGGCAGCAGATAATGAAAGTACATTTTGACCATAATTTAATAACTCTTGTTGTATAGCAACAGTCATTTGTTGGATTTTATTTTCAGAAATTATTTTGGGGTATAGTTCTGGTAAACGCATAACTAGAGCTTGCGTTCGGTTAAGGATTTCTGGGATATTTTGAATGAGTTCAATAGCTTGTTGTGAAACCAAAGGCATTAAATAAAATAATAAAAAACCTAAGCAAGTCATGAAGCATGAAAATACTAAATACACAGCAGGTAAACGAGGTAGACCTAAGTTCATTATTTTCCCTACTAGACCTTCCAGCAAATAGGCAAAGACAATAGAGGCAAAAACGGGCATTAATAAATCGGATAAAGTATAAATAAGTACAAAGCTAACGATTAATATAATAGCTAAGTAAACGGCTTGTGCATTGGGTAGTATGCGATTTAAAGAGGCAGAAAAAAAACGCAAATTTAATGATGATGTTTGATTTGTCATAAAGATAAGAAAATTAAGGCTGTTTCTGTAGTTATTCTACCTCTAAAAATAGGCTTTTAGTTATGAAGTTTTTATTTAACGCATTAGTCAGGTAAAATACTCAGCGGCAATTAGAGGTGGGAGTTTTTTTTGCAAATTGATGTTTTTAATGGCGATGCAGATGGCATTTGTGCACTTGTACAATTACGCTTGGCGAATCCTGCCCAGACTAAGTTGGTTACGGGTGTAAAAAGAGATATTCAACTTTTGAAACGAGTTGAGGTTCAATATAACGATTCCGTGACAGTATTAGATATTTCTTTACAAAAGAATCGTAGGGACTTAGACAGAATACTCCAACAAGGAGCATCCGTATTATATGTTGATCATCATGAAACGGGACTGATTCCTCAACATGCCAGGCTTAACACTTTAATTGATACAGCTGCTAATACATGTACGAGTTTGTTGATGGATCAATATTTGGGAGGTAAGTTTAGTACATGGGCAGTGATAGCTGCATTTGGAGATAATCTCATAAATAGTGCGGAGCGACTTGCATCGCAACTATCAATAACGGCTCAGCAACTAAACCAACTTAGGGCATTAGGGGTTTGTCTTAATTATAACGGTTGTGGTAACGCAGTTAGCGATTTACACTTCCCGCCTGATTTTTTATATAAAGAATTACTAGCCTATATGAATCCGTTTGACTATATGGCGGCTAATGATAGTAGCTATTCTTTACTCGTAGAGATGTATGCAGAAGATATAGCTAAAGCAGAAGCCATTAAAGAAGAATATTGTACTTCGACCATTGCTATTTATAGATTACCGGATGAGGCTTGGGCAAGGCGTATAAGTGGCGTATTTAGTAATGTAGTGGCAAATAAAATGCCGATTCGAGCTCATGCCATTATTAGTTATAACGCTATCGGTGGCTATCAAATTAGCGTGCGTGCTCCGTTAGTTAATAAGACTGGTGCAGATGAGTTGTGCTCATTATTTTCTACAGGTGGCGGTCGTAAGGGTGCTGCTGGCATTAATCATTTGCCTTATGAGAAATTGCCCTTATTTATTACTGAGTTTGAAAAAAAATATCCTTGAGTACACTTAATTTAAATCACATAACTTACTATGACAAACAAAAGTACACATTCCGTTTGGCATTATGCGAGCGTCTCTAGGATAGGTAGAGAGGTTTTGCATGCTCATAAAAGTGCTATTATTTTGTTTACTGGTTTATCAGATTCCGGTAAATCAACATTGGCTCATGCTTTAGAAGATTATTTATACAAATAGGGGCTGCACTTATGTCCTCGATGGTGACAATGCTCGTCAAGGTCTATGTGGTGATCTTGGTTTTACAGATCTTGATCGTACTGGGAATATTAGGCGAGTTGGTGAGTTAGTCAAGTTAATGACTGACGCGTGCATTATTACATTAACAGCATTTATTTCACCGTTAATATCCGGTCGTGAAATAGCTAGAAAGCAAGTGACACAAGGGAATTTTTAGAAATATATTGATTATGTCCAATTGAAATTTGTGAGGAGCGGGATATAAAAGGATTGTATAAAAAAGCTAGAGCCGCTGAGATTCCTTTCTTTACTGGTATCGGTTCTCCTTACCAAATATCTGATAATCCAGAATTGATAGTTAATACCCATGAGCAATCGTTATCTGTAAGTGTTGAGCATGTGATCGATTTGCTCGTGCAGCGAGGTTTGATTGCAAATGCTAGAGCTTGAATTAACAACTGTAAATACTTTTGAGTTATTTAGAAAATCGTTTATATATTTCTAAACTTAAATTGGTTTAATGTATATGGCAAAGCAATGCTAAAATAAAAAAATGCATTTAATTTAAAAGATCCAATTCATATTTAATGCCTAAGGAAAATATTATGATTCCCGTTATTTTATCGGGTGGTTCAGGAACACGCCTGTGGCCACTTTCTCGCGGACAGTACCCAAAACAATTTCTGCCATTAGTTTCCAGCTATACGATGGTTCAGGAAACACTTCTAAGATTGACAGGCATAACAGGATTAAAAGCTCCGATTGCTGTCTGTAATGAACATCATCGTTTTATGATGGCAGAACAGTTATTGGAAATCGAGGCAAAACCAGCGGCTATTATTTTGGAACCAATGGGTAAAAATACCGCTCCAGCCGTAACTATGGCAGCTCTTAGTGCCCAATCAGATGAAGATATCATACTCATTCTGCCGGCAGATCATGTTATTAGTGACTTGGTAGCTTTTCATGCCGCCATTGAACAAGCCAAACTATTGGCAGAGCAAGGTTTTATGGTGACCTTTGGCATCGTTCCTAATCAAGCAGAAACGGGCTATGGCTACATTAAACGAGATACTGTTAAGTATGGCTCAGCTTTTGGTGTGGCAGCCTTTGTTGAAAAACCAGATGCAAAGACGGCAAACCAGTATGTGGCTAGTGGTGATTATTACTGGAATAGTGGTATGTTCGCCTTTAAAGCGGGAACTTTCTTAACTGAATTAGAAAAATTTAATCCTGAGATGCTTCGGGTTTGTCGACTCACCTTGGCTGAGGCAAAGGTTGATTTGGATTTTGTGCGCTTAGATAAGGAATTATTCGCTAGTTGTCCTGCTGACTCTATTGATTATGCGGTCATGGAAAAAACCGACAAGGCGGTTGTTATTCCGTTGGATGCTGGTTGGAATGATGTAGGTTCATGGTCTGCTTTATGGGATGTTACTGATAAAGATGCTAATGGCAATGCCATTAGCGGGGATGTATTAACGGTTGATAGTCATAATTCGTTTATCCATGCCCAAAGTAAGTTGGTCGCTGTTATTGGCGTGCATGATTTAGTGGTCGTAGAAACTGCCGATGCCGTGATGATTTCGCCCAAGGATAGAGTCCAAGAGGTCAAACAAATTGTTGATCAATTAAAACAACTGGGACGTAGTGAAGCTGACTTGCATAGAAAAGCCTCAAGGCCATGGGGTAACTATGATTTGGTTGATTGTGGTGAGCGTCATCAGACTAAGCGTATTATAGTCAAGCCCGGTGCTAAATTGTCCCTGCAGCGGCATCATCATCGAGCAGAGCATTGGGTGGTTGTTAAAGGTACGGCCTTGGTGACTAAGGGTGAAGAGACCCTATTAATAACCGAAAATGAGTCTACTTATATCCCATTAGGTGTTATCCACTGCCTTGAAAATCCAGGTGTTATTCCCTTGGAAATTGTTGAAGTTCAATCAGGTAGTTATTTAGGTGAAGATGATATTGTCCGTTTTGATGATCAGTATGGTCGTGTTTAGTATGCTATAACAATCAAATTAATATCTAATATTCATCCTGTCTCTTACTAATTAAATAATGGAAGTAGAACATGAGCAAAAAGATTACTAAAGCTGTTTTTCCTGTCGCGGGTTTAGGCACGCGTTTTTTACCGGCCACCAAAGCCTGTCCAAAGGAAATGTTACCTATTGTAGATAAGCCGTTGATTCAGTACGCGGTAGAAGAAGCGGTAGCCGCAGGTATTGATACTATGGTATTTATTACTGGGCGTAGTAAGAATGTCATTATGGATCATTTTGACAAGGCTTATGAGCTAGAAAAAGAACTAGAAGAAAGAGGTAAGAAGGAGTTGCTAGCGTTATTGCGTGGTATTGTGCCCCCTAATGTGTCTTATGTTTTTATTCGTCAAGCAGAAGCTTTAGGTTTAGGGCATGCCGTTTATTGTGCCCGCTCCGTTATTGGTGATGAACCCTTTGCTGTCATCTTAGCCGATGATATGGTCGAAGACGGCGAGCGCGGTTGTATGGCGCAGATGGTTGAACTTTACGAGAAAAAACAAACATCTATCTTGGGTGTTGAGCGTATTAATCCATCAGAATCGGCTAGTTACGGGATTGTGAAGATTAATGAGTTTATAGATAGATCAGCTCCCATTGAGCTTATTGTTGAAAAACCTAAACCTGAACATGCACCTTCTAATTTAGCCGTTGTAGGTCGCTATATTTTAACCCCCGCTATTTTTGATAAGATTAAATATACGGAACGCGGTGCGGGTGGTGAAATTCAATTAACGGATGCTATAGCAAGCTTATTAAAAGATGAGACTGTACTCGCTTATGAATTTGAAGGTAAGCGTTATGATTGCGGGACTAAGCTAGGTTTTTTAATAGCAACAGTTGAGCAGGCCTTGTTACATAAAGAGTTAAAACATGACTTTTTAGCTTATTTAAAAGATTTTTGTAAAGAGCATGACCTTTCTTAATATTGTTAGTGAATAATAAAGGCTAAGAATAGTTTGATCGTTATTGATGGTGATTAGTCTTTATATCTTATAAGTACACATCATTATTTTATTGTATGACTGTATGGGATCTTGCTTGCAATCTGTGGCATTATCCTTTAACTTAGTCGGACATCCGTAAAGGCTAGGGGTGCTTTTCGTTTAATAAGAACGTAAGGCTGAGAGAGACCCTTTGAACCTGACCCCGGTTAATACCGGCGTAGGAAAGCCCAGACTTCCCTGCGCCTTGTTTTATTGTTATTGGAGTAAAATCATGAGCGCTGTTCTAAATGATACTGCTGAGGCAACAACTGCCAGTAGTGTAAAAATTGATTCCTATCCGGCATCAGAAAAGATTTATGTACAGGGCAGTCGTCCTGACATTCAAGTGCCTATGCGCAAAATTAATTTGTCTGATACACCTGTTCATTTTGGTGCTGTAGAAAAGAACGGTCCGCTTTATGTTTATGATACCTCGGGTGTTTATACTGATCCTAATGTTGAAGTTGATTTAAAAAAAGGACTAGGCGCTATCCGCTCAGCATGGATTGCAGAGCGTAATGATACTGAAGAATTAACAGGCCCAAGTTCAGAGTTTGGTCAGCAGCGTTTAGACGATCCAGCGACAGCAAGTTTGCGTTTTGAACATATACGTAAGCCACGTCGTGCTAAAGCAGGCGCTAATGTTTCACAAATGCATTATGCAAGGCAAGGCATTATTACCCCGGAAATGGAATTTATCGCTATACGCGAAAACCAGAAGATGGAAGAGATGCGTGACTTATGGAAGGGTCAACACCCTGGTGACTCTTTTGGAGCCGCTATTCCCGATGTTATTACTGCTGAGTTTGTGCGAGACGAAGTCGCAAGAGGTCGCGCGATTATTCCTTGCAACATCAATCATCCAGAATTAGAACCTATGATTATAGGTCGCAATTTCTTAGTTAAAATAAACGGTAATCTAGGTAATTCTGCAGTAACGTCCTCTATCGATGAAGAAGTAGAGAAAATGCTTTGGGGTATTCGCTGGGGCGGCGATACCATTATGGATTTATCAACGGGTAAAAATATTCATGAAACTCGTGAATGGATACTGCGTAACTCACCCGTTCCTATCGGTACCGTGCCAATCTATCAAGCGCTAGAAAAAGTTAACGGTAAAGCTGAAGACCTGACTTGGGAGATTTTTCGCGATACCTTAATTGAACAAGCAGAGCAGGGCGTTGATTACTTTACTATCCATGCGGGCGTTCGTTTACACCATGTACCACTTACTGCAAAGCGCATGACAGGTATCGTTTCGCGCGGTGGTTCAATTATGGCGAAATGGTGTTTAGCCCATCATACTGAAAGCTTTTTATATACGCATTTTGAAGAGATTTGCGAAATTATGAAAGCTTATGACGTGTCATTCTCATTGGGTGACGGCTTAAGACCTGGTTCTATTTATGATGCAAACGATGCTGCACAATTTGGCGAGCTAGAAACCTTAGGTGAGTTAACAAAAATCGCTTGGAAACATGACATCCAAACCATGATTGAAGGCCCGGGTCATGTGCCTTTGCACATGATTAAAATCAATATGGAAAAACAGTTAGAAGAATGTGGTGAAGCACCTTTTTATACGTTAGGTCCTTTAACGACCGATATAGCGCCTGGTTATGATCATATTACTTCAGCTATAGGTGCGGCAAATATCGGTTGGTATGGTTGTGCTATGTTGTGTTATGTCACACAAAAAGAGCATTTAGGCTTACCGAACAAACAAGATGTACGTGAAGGTATCGTGACTTATAAAATTGCTGCTCATGCTGCTGATTTGGCTAAAGGTCATCCCGGTGCACAAGCTCGTGATAATGCTATGTCTAAAGCTCGTTTTGAATTCCGTTGGGAAGATCAGTTTAATATAGGTCTTGATCCGGAAAAAGCGCGTGAATTTCATGATGAGACCTTACCTAAGGATTCAGCAAAAGTCGCTCATTTTTGCTCTATGTGTGGTCCTCACTTCTGCTCTATGAAAATTAGTCAGGATGTCCGTGATTACGCGAAAGCAAAAGGTATAGATGATGAAAATGAAGCACTAAAACAAGGAATGGATGAGAAATCTAAACAGTTCCTTGAAGAAGGTGCGGACATTTATCACAAGATATAACAATCGGCTACCAATTTAAGGCGGGACAGTTTAGCTTAAGCGCTCACTTTTATATAGGACTCACCTAATTGCAGATAAAGGGCTAAGGGTGAAGAGTTAATACTAGCTCTGTCCCTTAAGTTGCTAGCCTCTTAGGCTTAATCTTTCGCCCTGAGCTCAAACTGTCACGATTTAAGTTCGTAGCCTAACAATCTAATCGATCTAGCCTGCTGAGCTAAACCAGTAGGCTAGATGGTTATTTATCATTTCTCAGAATATATTGTTCGTCAGATTATTCTTTTTTCGCGATGATATGATAAGTATTACCTTTGATATAGCTGTTAATCACATTAAAGTGATTGTTTTCAAATTGTGCTTTGGTCGTTTCAGCGTCACAAGTTCTAGCTAAAATACCTTTTTTAAAACAAAAGCGATTGACCCGATTAGCAATGGTTGTTCTAAGATATCCCCCTCCTGGCGCAAGCAAAACATCAACATAAAGATGAGCAGTGGGTTTCATGACCCTATGTAATTCTTTAAGGACTTTATCAGGGTCAGGAAAGGCATGAAAAGAATGCGCAATATTGACTGAATCGAAATAAGCATCAGGATAGTTGATATTACCTAGATCCGCTTGGATTAACTGTATGTTTTTGTGTTTTTTGAATAATGTTTGGGCGCCTTTGAGCATACGTTCAGCGTAGTCTATACCTATAATTTCTTCAGGCAGTTTGCCCCCTGTTATTTTTTTGGTGAGTAGTGTTAAAGCTAAAAAGGTCCCCGACCCAATCGCTGCTTCTAGGTGTTTTTGGCCAAGGTTTTTGGCAAAAAAAGTTAAGTGAGTCCAAATCATTACCTGATAAGTGCCCATTAAAATAAAAAAACCTCGAATGTCATACCACCAAGAAGGATCTCGATAGGCGTCAGCGCCTTTTGCTTGAACTTTAGGGGTATCAGAATTTTTCGATTCAGTGGTCATGATTAATCCTTATGGTGAGCTATAAGCTGCAGTGATTCAAATATAAAGCCATAGTTCATTTCCGCCCTTAAATACCTAGTCGCTTGCGAGCGATAAAGAATTTTAATTGTTGTAATGGGTTTTTGTTGCCTCTCCACAAATAACCATTTTTTAGTCGGTTCAATCGAGCATCGTAACAGGTGTAATGAGGAACTGATTTAAGCTCTCTAGGATGCAATAAAGCCAATATCGCTTTACTAATAACGATCCCTGTCGCCAATTTACATCCACTTGCGATACTAGGTGCTCTACGGCTATCAAGATCGAAAGCAGCTGGGAGTATATATTTGAGATGAAAGCCGGCTGGTGCAGAGGCCAAAGCCATTTTTAAGGCCTGCACACCGAGTACTGCGTTGTAATCAATATCAAAGTAGTCATCGAAAGACATGCCTTCTGATTTAAAAACTAATACCCCAACACCAAAGCCCATAGGCACACCAAAGATAACGGGTATATTGCGTTTCATACAGGCGTTAATAAGCATACGGTGTATCTTGATTTCAAAGAACTCTACGGCATCGATAAAAACATCGACTCCTATTAAGAAGTCCTCAACATTCTGTTCATTGATACCTTCTTCGTAGGTCTTAAATTGGGCATCTGGATTAATATCTAAACCAAGATTAACCATGACATCTAGTTTTTTATGGCCGATAGAAGACATGGTGGCGCCATATTGACGATTAAAGTTAGCCATTTCAAATGCGTCAAAGTCAGATAGTTTGAAATGTCCAATGCCTGCACGTAATAAAGTAATTAAGTAATCGCCTCCTACCCCTCCCATGCCAGCAATGGCAAAGGTAGCATTCTTTAAGCGGGCTTGATCGGTGGCGCTAGTGATACCATGGTTTCTGGAAAAAGCTAGGTCATAATCAAAAGTAGGCATGTTACAGTCCTGTTAATGGATGAAATAAAGAGGTGTAGATACGTGGCTTTATTAATCGTCTAAATTTGATTCTTTTAAGTACCGCTCACGGTAGTACTGATCAATGTCTTCAGGATTATGATGATAGCCTAAAAATTCATCGCGCCAGCTTTTAGCCTTCTCACAATGTGGATGGCATTGGTTTTGAATGGGGCAATAGCGACGTTCAATTTCATTAGTAATCGCCAGCGCCCATTGTAATGAGCCATTTGCCCATTCACAATATTCGCACCAGATTTTATCGGCAAAGCGTAAGTGAGTAAGGTGATGGCGATCGAAATTGAAATAAGGCTTAGGGTCTATGCGTTTTTGCCGTCGGATCCAAAAATATACGACATTAAAAAATATGAGAAACAAATACAAAGGTAATAACGCACAAGCAAACAGTAGTATAAGTAGCATACCTAACAAAGGTCCTATAGCTCCTAAACGTTGCTTATGGATTTTATTCAATTGACGAATACATTGATCTATATTTGTTTTTTTAGATGATACTGTATCCATTGTGGCTATCCTGAACTATTTATGATGAATATTGCTATTTTATGCGCTGATCTTAAGAGCCACTTTTGGTCGCGATATTTTGAATTTCAGTGCCCATTACCCTAGTGCATAAGTTGCGGCAAATATTCATTAATATCTTGTTGGCAAGCGTATGGTCGTATTTTAATAAACGCGACATGGACGCTTCATCTAAGCTTAATAATTTAACATTATCAGTCGCGGCAATAATATCGGCTGTTCTTGGTACATGTAGAAAAAAAGAAATCTCGCCGATAACATCGCCGGGATAAATAACAGCTTGTAATTGCCCCTCGCGTAATATTTCTAGTATGCCTGAGAGCAATATAAACATGGTTTTTGCAGTATTGTCTTTCTGAATAATATGGGTACCTTTTTTACATACAATAATATGACTTTTTTCTAACATCCGTTCAATTTCATCTTCATCCAGAGCGCTGAATATTTTAGCTTCTTTAGTCACTAATGGATCAGCATTGTCATATATTTTTTTTAGGAAGCTGGCTTTACCTAAAGTTGTTTGACTGACTATGCTGGGCTGCTGAGCAATCGTATTTTGCAACACGTTTACAAAGCGGCAATGGCTGAAATCTTCTTCTCTAGTTAGCATATAAAACGGAGACCCCACGCGTTGTAGATGCTCATAATCACCGGTGATTAAAACCATCGGAATTACAAGCCCAATCCCAGGGTAAGAATAGGTTTGAGTAAAGGGTCTAAATCCGAGTTTTAAATAAGAATTTAGGTGGTGTGGCTCACAATTAAGTAATACCGCTTCTATATGATGGTCCAGTACAAAATGCATGACTTCTTTATACATACGTAAAGTAGCACTGCCGCCTCGATATTGTTTGTCCACCATCAGTCTCTCAACAATACAAATTTGTTGTTGTTCCAGGTTTTCTAAAAAGGGCGATAAATGATAGGCATCAATCATCAAGGGTGGAAAGTTTTTATCTCGCCCCCAAAATAATCTTAGCGTACCAATGGCTGTACCATCTTTCACGGCAATAACGGCTCTGGCATAATCATCATATTCATCTCTTAATTCTTTAAGTTCATGGTCGCCCATGTCTTTAAAGCGCCCCATGTGCTCAACATACACTTTATAGCGTAATTGATAGGAGGCCTTTAATTCCTGTTCGGTCGCTGAAAATCTGACGCCGTCTTTCATAGTTCACCTGATTGATCGAACTGATGCTACTCTGGCCTAAGTACTCATGAGCAAAGTAGCATCAGTTGTTCAAATACATAAGGTCGCCAATTTTCACTTAACTTAAGTGAAAAGAGTTAACCAAGAACTGGTTAATTTAATAGCGCCTTACCTTACAATAAAAATTAAGCGTCTATAGTTGCGTCAGCTTGTTTTTTACGTCTGATCACGCCTAAACCTAATAAGCCCAAGCCCACTAAAGCAAGGCTGGCGGGTTCTGGTACGCTCGCATTGCTGAAAATGATGTCTGCAGAGCCATTGTTTGAGTAAGTGTTATTTCCAAGACCGTCAGTACTTTTAAAAACCAAGGTATTATATTGTCCTGATTGTAATGACATATTGTAAAAGGGATCTGGCAAGACAAAATAGCTCTGACCTGCCAACGACGCTAAGCTTAGCGTAGTACCTAAGGAAAAAGAACCGCCTCCAAAACCAGAGCCAATTGGTAAAGTTGCTGTACCCAAATAATTGGAGCCAGAAAGCTCTATCCCTGTACCTAATATGGGATTGGTAAATGGTAGGCCCGCAACAGATGGGTCATCACCAAAGGTTGCTCCACCGACTGTAAAACCATTGGCTGGAGAGTTTAGGGTTATTGAACTGGCGCCACTGGTATAGTAAAGATGTAGAGCAAAACCGTCTCCATTGCTAGTACTGCCATCAGGAAGGAAGGTTGTGAGTGTTCCAACAGTTGAATATGTGCCATTAAATTGATTGGTTAACCATAGACCTGGATCAAGATTATACGTTGGACCATCTGAAAAAGGCGCAAACAACTGATTATTAATATTAGCCAGTTGACCAAAACCTAAGCTAATTGAAGCATTAAAAGTACCATCAAAATTTAAGGTGACTACTTCAGAATAATTACCTACAAATTTATTTCCGGTTAAATCACCTAGTGTGGTGAAGCCCAGGGTTCCTGTGTCTGTAGGGTTAATGGTAAATTCTGGATAAAGAGGGACTGCTGCCATGGCTTGTGTGCTGGCTATAGCAAAGGACGCTGTCAATGCTAGTGATAGCAACGATTTATTAAAATTATTCATAGAAAACTCCAAAAGTAATCAACTCGTTAACAGACATAACATCTGTCGTAGGGTTAGTAGGTAGATTTGTTTAAAGTTACCAGCGCCCTAAAAAAGCCGCTGGGGTACAAATACTGTACATAGTGTATAAAGCAGAATCTATGCCATGTTCTATAAATATCAATATTTACAGGTGCTTGGAGTGATCTTTATATGAAAGGAATTAGACGTGGGTTATTAATTGTCGGAATTGTAAAAAAAACAGACACTTTTGATGTTAGGGTCTATTAAATCGTGAATATAACGGTAGGCGTTTTAATCAGTGATGATGGGCTAGAGCCACTGAAGTCTGTATGCTTTAGTTGGATTATTGTTACTAAAAGCTAGCATATAACAGACTGGGATAAGGTGTAAAAAAAGCTGACACTCGTGTTCGATATGCAGAGCTTATACGAGTGGTTTGTAGGGATATACAAGAAACTATATATAGTTAGAGCACGACGCTTGTTAGGCGTTAGTATGTTTTAAACTGAGAAGTAAAAAGCAGTAAAAACTATAAAGTATAGGAATAGGCCTGATATTGCCATCCTTGGCTTCTGAGTCTCGGCAATCCCTGTCGAGTTGTGACTAGTGAAGATGTTTATGTTTTAGGGCTTAGCAACACTGTTCTTTTGTGGGAGCAGCTTTAAGCGATTCTTTCGCTCCCACTGTCATCTTTTATGCCCAAACATATTGTGAACGCCTTAATTGAAAGTAGTGCCGGGTGTAGCAGGTAAGGTCGGCATTTTTTGTTTAGGGAACTCACCGGTTAAGCTGTTTAAGAAAGCCACGATATCGGCAACTTGCTCTTTAGTTAAGTCTTTATCTAGTTGCAGTTTTGCCATAACCAACACTGCTTCATCTAAAGTTTTAACGGCGCCGTTATGAAAATAAGGGGCTGTTAAAGCAATATTGCGTAAAGTAGGTACTTTCCATAAATGCTCATCATCGACTTTTTTAGTTACTTCAGCTAAGCCTTTATCATTTTTGAAATGATATTTGGCGGCAAAATAAGGGTTGCTATGGACTGGAAACTGCTGGAACATGCCTGGACCATTAAAAGCAGGGCCACTATGACAGCTGGTACAGCCTAGTTCTTGCACGCTATTCATACCACGTATTTGCTGTTCAGTTAAAGCAGATTTATCACCGGCCACATACTTATCATAAGGGCTGTGTGGCGTAATTAAGGTTCTTTCATAAGCAGCAATGGCTTTAGTGGCATGGTCTTTAGAGATGGAGTCCTTACCAAAGGCTAGTTCAAAAGCTTCACCGTAACCCTCTATGGTTTTTAAGCGGGCGACTACGTCATCCCAGCTTTTCATGCCCATTTCAATTGGGTTGGTAACAGGGCCTGCTGCTTGTGCTTCAAGGGTCGCTGCTCTGCCATCCCAAAATTGTACAGCGTTAAAGGCAGAGTTCCATACAGTAGGTGCGCTGCGACCGCCGGTTTGGCCGTTAACACCCATAGAGTTAGGACGATTGTCTTCACCGCCTAACATGGTGTTGTGGCAAGACGCACAAGAAACAGTGCCAGTAGAAGATAAGCGGGGGTCATGGTAGAGCATTTTTCCCAGTTCAACTTTTGCTTCTGTTGTTGGATTGTCAGCGGGGGCGGGTGCTGTTGTTGGTAAAGTTTCCCATGCTGTTGCTACGGAAATAGAGCCTATTAAGGCTAGCGCTGTTACCAGTGCACGAATTTTAAACATACTATCCTCCAAATATTATTTATGTGTAATCAGTTTAAGGGCGATTTTTGTTCTTTGTTAGTTAATTATCGTCCAATTAACTTAGATGCCGCTTTGAATTGTAAAATAGAAAGCTGACAAGATACAATTAAATTACTATACAGACACTATATAAGCTGTTTTTAATAAGAATAGGCCTTGTTGAGTCGCTAGATTATTACAGCTACTAATTTAAGACGGGATAATTTAGCTTAATCGTTTACTTTTAGACAGGGTTCTCCTAAGCGCAGACAAAGGAGGAAATGCGAAGGGTTAAGCCTAATATCTCTCACGCCCTAAGCTGCTAGGCTTAATCTTTCGCCCTGAGCCTTTCGTCTGTGCTGAAGCTGCCCCGCTTTAAGTTGGTAGCCATTATTACTAAACGTGCTTTGGTCGTTAATAGATTCTTATTATTAATGCCTTGCTATACTTTATAAATAGATCGGTGTCCCGCTATGATGCTTAGAATAAAATGTTTTTTTGTCTTGCTACTACTGATGGTTTTAGATATCGCTCCGGTTCCTGTGGTAGGGGCTATTGCCATGTATATATTAATAACGAGGCCTTTATGGTTTAAAAACCTCGTTGATAAGCTTTATAGAGCAAAACGTTAACGCCAACCTGGTAACCAAATGCTCATGTCTTTTAGCCGTTGCCAATCAAATTCATATTCTCGATGGTTAATAACCGCCTCTAATAGACAAGCAACAATGTATTGCTCGTCATTTCTAATGAGTTTGGTGACTAAAAAGTGCTTTTCTTTCTGCTGTGGATGAACTGCAGTCCATTTACTCAGTAATAATTTTTCTGGATTAATTTGCGTATAGTTGTAGTTAGGCATGATGTGAGCTGATTTCAGTTAAGGCAGATAAAAGCTCAGGATAATGAAACTGGAAGTTTTCATTTAATAAGCGTTCCGGCAATACCCGTTGACTAGCTAAGACCAAATCTGATCTCTCACCCAAGAGCGTTTTTAATAGCCAAGCGGGGACAGGTAATAAAGCTGGGCGCTTTAAATGTTGCGCAAGGGTTTTTGTGAACTCACTATTGGTCACTGGATGAGGGGCTGTTGCATTATAGGCGCCTTGCATAGATGAGTTGCTGATCATGAGTTTTGCGATACGGATCCAATCAGCTCTCTGTATCCATGACATCCATTGCTGACCATTGCCTAATGTGCCTCCTAATCCTAACTTAAACGGACGTTGCATGCGTTGCAATAAGCCACCATCATGGGCTAATACCAAGCCAGTTCTAATCAGGCATACTCTGACGCCAAATTGTTCGGCTCTTAGCGCGGCATTTTCCCAGTCAGCGCATAACTGTTGTGAGAAATCATGGTGCGGTATAGATAATTCATTTAATTCAGTATTGCCTTGATCGCCATAATAGCCAATGGCTGAGCCGCTGATTAATAAAGCTGGTTTAACGGCGGCTCGTTCTATATAAGCTATTAATTGCTCAGTGAGTTTAATGCGACTGTCTCTGATGATTTGCTTGCGCGCGTCGCTCCAATGGTTATCAAAAATGGGCGCACCAGCAAGATTAATGATAGTTTCAAAGCTCTTATCTATAGTTAATTGATCGAGATTCGATAATGACATTACTTCATGACCGAATATTTTAGTTACTGCGTCAGGAGTCCGGCTTAAGACAGTCACTTTATGTTCATCTTTAAGTAGGCTATTTACTAAAGCTTGGCCAATAAAACCAGTGCCACCGGTTACTAATATGTTCATTGCTTTCTCCTCATTATTTTAGAAAATATAATCCAGATGAATATTGTATATGTTTTGTTCATGTATTGTTTGACAAAGATACTTATGGCGAGTAATTTAGTCACACAAGTGTTATAGCGTTGTTGTTTTATGAGTTATCTAGACTTCATGCTTATTGATACTGACATTCCTCCTCTATAAGCCCTCCCACCAACATTATGGGAGGGCTTTTTTTTTAAGCTAAGTTATGTGTTCTGAATAGGTAAATGACTTGTTTCGATAAAATCAGCAAAGGCCACTTGAGCCAAAGTTATGCATTTAAGTCGTCAATATCCAGAATAAACTCATCTAAACGCTAGCCACCATAATTGTCAATTTAATTGGGTAAAAAGTTCATTAGGGTCTATTGCTTATCTTATAGTGCGCTATTTACGACATAAATACCGGCATTCACATTATAAAGCCAGCCATTCGAGGTCTGGAGCGAGCTATTCTCACCATATAGACCTACCTAATTTGATGAGCTATTGAGGTAGCAAACTCAAATATTAGGCTGTTCACATTAGTTCACGCGAATGCCTAGGGCGATGGGGCAAAATAGTGGCTAAATTAAAGATGAGGCAGTTTAATAAAGTCTATACGAATGCTATGAATCTAAAAACCTAGGGATTTACCTATCTTTAGTTTGTTTAGCAGTGTAGTTTTATGGATAATGTACCCATGAATTGATGATTTTCAATAGATTCAATCGTTTCAAGACAAGGTAGCGGACTATGACAGAACAAATGAGTAAGGGAATTGAGCTAATGTTAGCTGGAATGGGTATCGTATTCCTGTTTTTGACTATGTTAGTACTTGCCATTAATATGATGTCAGCGTTAATACAAAGATTCTTCCCAGATGCACCCAGTTTAGCAGGAACCACAGCGACGAGATCTAGCGGGATTGATGAAAATATTATTGCTGCGATTACCGCAGCGGTGCATCAGCATCGTAATAAACATAAATAAAAGCACTGATTGTTGATGTCGTTTTTTTTGATGTTAATGCTTTTAGGTCTTGATTTTAAATAATTTTTAAATGAAGGTCACAGGCAAACATAGTCTCTAAATAGTACTTTGACATCATTATGAATTACCTTAATTAATCTTAAGCGATGTTAATCAAGTTTTTATTATAAAATGCATGTAAACGACTCAAAAGGTCAATAGATTAAACGCCTGTACAGGTTATCGGAGAACTAGTTAGAATGGCCCAAGATAAAAAAAAGCCCTTAAGCATCACTGAAGTTGTGTTGCGTGATGCACATCAATCCATCTTAGCCACTCGTTTACGCATAGAAGATATGCTGCCCATCTGTGAAAAAATAGATCAGATAGGTTATTGGTCTATCGAGTCTTGGGGTGGAGCTACATTTGATGCCTGTATCCGCTATTTAGGCGAAGATCCTTGGGAAAGATTACGTTTATTAAAAGCAGCTATGCCTAATACGCCTCAACAAATGTTGTTAAGAGGGCAAAATATTTTAGGTTATCGGCATTATGCTGATGATGTCGTTGATAAGTTTGTTGAGCGTTGTGCTATTAATGGTATAGATGTATTTCGCATTTTTGATGCGATGAATGATATGCGTAATATTGAACATGCTGTAAAAGCGGTATTAAATACTGGCGCGCATGCTCAAGGTACTATTTCTTATACCACCAGTCCTGTTCATACGCTGAATGTTTGGGTGGATCTAGGCAAGCAGATTGAAGACATGGGCGCGCATTCTATTTGTATTAAAGATATGGCCGGTCTTTTAAAACCTTATGATGCTTATGAGTTAGTAAGTCGCCTAAAGAAAAGCACAAAAATTCCCATTCATTTACATTGTCATGCCACAACTGGTTTAAGTGTCGCCACACTTATTAAAGCTGCCGAAGCGGGTATCGATAATGTTGATACGGCTATTTCTTCCATGAGTATGACCTATGGTCACAGTGCTACTGAGACTATTGTTGCCAGCCTTGAAGGGACTGGACGAGCAACTGGTTTGGATTTAGTAAAGCTTGAAGAAATTGCCCATTACTTTAGAGATATTCGTAAAAAATACGCACAATTTGAAGGCAGCTTAAAAGGCGTTGATGGGCGTATCTTAGTGTCTCAAGTGCCTGGTGGTATGTTGACCAACATGGAAAGCCAATTAAAAGAACAGGGTGCTGCCGATAAGTTTGATGAGGTGATGCATGAAATACCACGTGTGCGTGAAGATCTAGGTTTCATCCCTCTTGTGACGCCAACTTCGCAAATCGTAGGTACCCAAGCCGTCATGAATGTCATGAACGGAGAGCGCTATAAAACCATCACTAAAGAAACTGCAGGCGTTTTAAAAGGTGAATACGGAGCAACTCCAGCGCCCGTTAATAAACAATTGCAAGATAGAGTTCTAGGCGGCGCGAAAGCAATAACCTGTAGGCCAGCTGATTTAATCGAGCCAGAAATGGATAAGTTGATTGCCGAAGTTCAGGAAAAGGCTTTGGCTGAAAATGTAACCTTATCTAAATTTATTGAAGAAGATGCCTTAATTAATGGCATGTTTGCGCAAGTAGGTTGGAAGTTCTTAGTTAATCGAGGCAATGCTTCTGCTTTTGAGCCTGCTCCAGATGCTGTAGCGTTTGCGGCAGAGACGCCTATTAAGCCCTTAACCAGTAAGGCTGTAACTGAGAGCTATATTGTTAATGTTGATGGCAGAAACTTTAACGTAACCGTTGGTCCGCCTGGTACTCCACTGGCTATTAAATCAACAGTTACTGACAATAACCTTTTAGAGCCGATCATAGATTCTGGCGCAATAGTCTATGCACCTATGGCGGGTAATATCCTTAAAATATTAGTTGAAGTGGGTAGTCCGGTAGCAGAAGGTGAAGTGGTTGTTATTATGGAAGCTATGAAAATGGAAACAGAGGTTAGATCTAAATTTAGCGGTACAGTCAGTGCTGTTCATATCAAGGAAGGTGGCGCTGTTGCTGGTGGTAACGCCTTGATTTCTTTATAGCGTTATTGTACTAGAGACATATTATGGAAAATTTGACAGCACTCTGGCAAAGCACTGGCCTGTATAATTTTACGGGTGGTCAGGCTTTTATGATGTTGGTCGGCTTTTTATTGCTGTATCTGGCAATTAAAAAAGGCTTTGAGCCATTATTATTACTACCTATAGGTTTTGGTGCCATACTCAGTAATATACCTATAGCAGGTATTGCTGAAGAAGGTGGCTTGTTGTATTACCTTTATTTCGGTATTAAAGCAGGTATATTCCCATTATTGATTTTTATGGGTGTGGGAGCCATGACCGATTTTGGTCCGATGCTAGCCAACCCTAAAACGTTGTTATTAGGAGCGGCTGCGCAATTTGGTATTTTTGCTTCTTTGTTAGGTGCACTTGCGCTTAATGTCGTGCCTGGTTTGGAGTTTAGCTTAAAAGATGCTGCTGCTATTGGTATTATCGGTGGCGCTGATGGACCTACCGCTATTTATGTAGCTTCAAAATTGGCACCCGATTTATTAGGTGCTATTGCCGTCGCAGCTTATTCCTACATGGCCTTAGTGCCGTTAATACAGCCCCCAATTATGCGCGCCTTAACTACAGAAGATGAACGCAAAATTGAAATGAAGCAAATGCGCGCGGTCAGCAAAACCGAAAAAATTGTCTTTCCTTTGATGTTGCTGATACTGTCCATTTTGCTATTACCTTCTGCTACGCCTTTGATCGGTATGTTTGCCTTGGGTAATTTAATGAATGCCAGTGGTGTAGTCGAGCGTTTAAGTCAAACGGCTCAAAACGAATTGATCAATATAGTGACTATATTTTTAGGCTTGGCAGTAGGGTCTAAGCTAAGTGCAGAAGCATTTTTGCAAATAGAAACCTTGGGTATCTTGGCGCTAGGTGCTGTGGCTTTTGCCATAGGCACGGCTTCTGGTGTCATTATGGCGAAAATCATGAATAAATTTAGTGATACGCCTATTAATCCTTTAATTGGGGCTGCGGGCGTATCTGCTGTGCCTATGGCGGCTAGAGTCGCCAACAAAGTTGGTTTAGAAAGCAATCCACATAACTTCTTATTAATGCATGCTATGGGGCCTAATGTTGCTGGCGTCATCGGTTCTGCGGTAGCTGCAGGTGTGTTGTTAAGTCTAGTTAAATAAATAGATAGATAGACTACATTCTTAAGACGTAACGGTTACCAATTTAATGCGGGACAGTTTGAGCGCAGGCTAAGGGCACAGGGCGAAAGGTTAAGCCTAGCTCAAAATATTTCATTGTCGGGCACGAAAAGCACCATCCGGCAGAATGACCAGTCAGTAGCCTCGTAGGTCGGGTGACGGCTTTATCGTCGCCCGACAATCGACATTCGAGTCCTCATTGTCGGGCACCAAAAACATGTGCCCGACCTACGAAGCTAAAGCCTTAAGCTTATAGAGAAATTCTAAGGCTTGTTTAGGGCTTAGTTCATCTGGCAGTATGTCTTCTAGTAAAGTAACGGCAGGGTGTTCATCTGATGATGAAAATAAGTCCAGTTGCTTAACGTCGGTTGCGCTTTGGTGTTCTTTGTAGGCATGGTCTTCTAAATGACGTAATTTAGTTTTGGCTTTTTCTATGACCGAGCGAGGTACGCCAGCTAATGCTGCAACTTGCAGACCATAGCTTTGATTAGCAGGACCGTCTTTAACAGCGTGTAAAAAGATAATTTTGTCACCATGCTCCATCGCATCCAAATGTACGTTGTAGATGATGTCTTGTTCATCAGCTAAGGTAGTCAGTTCAAAATAATGCGTAGCAAAGAGTGTAAAGGCTTTGGTTTGTTTGGCTAGATGATCGGCACAGGCCCAAGCTAAAGACAAACCATCAAAGGTACTTGTGCCTCGGCCTATTTCATCCATTAGAATTAAACTATTTTCAGTCGCATTATGCAGAATATTAGCCGTTTCTGACATTTCCACCATAAAAGTAGAGCGTCCACTGGATAAATCATCAGAAGCGCCTATGCGAGTAAATATTTTATCAATAGGGCCGCAGGTGAATTGTTTAGCAGGAACATAACAACCGATGTGGGCGATAAGCACAATCAATGCCGCTTGGCGCATATAGGTTGATTTTCCGCCCATATTGGGGCCCGTTACGACTAACATTTTGCGCTGAGGCGAAAAGCTTAAGTCATTAGCTACAAAAGGAATATCAGAAACCTGTTCAATCACTAAATGCCGTCCAGCTTCTATATGAATACCAGAAATAGGGGTCAAGATAGGAGGTGTTAAGTTTAGAGTTTCGGCACGTTCAGCAAAAGTGTTGAGTACATCAAGTTCTGCGAGTGCTGCTGCACACTGTTGTAATGGTATCAACGCAGTGGCGATATTATTAAGTAACTCCTCGTAAAGAAATTTCTCAAAAGATAAGGCTTTGTCTTTTGCGCTAAGTACTTTGTCTTCAAAGCTTTTTAATTCTTCAGTAATATAACGCTCTGCCCCTTTTAAGGTTTGTTTTCGCGTGTAATGTAACGGTATTTTATCGGCGTGTAGGTGCGATATCTCAATATAATAGCCATGTACCCGATTATAATTAACCTTAAGTGTACTAATGCCGGTAGCCGCTTTTTCCCTAATTTCCATATCAATTAGAAATTGATCGGCGTTTTGGCTTAAATTTCGTAGCTCATCTAAATCCTGATGATAGCCTAGGGCAATAACGCCGCCATCGCGAATTAGCACTGGTGGATTGTCTACTAGGGCTTTTTGTAGTAACAATAGCATTTCTGGATGCTCACCTATTTTATTCGCAATTTCAGTGAGTTGTAAATTTTCGCAAGTTGCCAAACTTTGTTGTAACTCGGGAAGTACAGCAAGAGTTGAACGTAACACTAACAAATCACGAGGACGAGCAGATTTTAAAGCGATACGGGAACTGATACGTTCAATATCACCCACTTGTCGTAGTTGGCTTTGTAGGTCTTGATAAAGCCGATTAGTGAGTAAACTTTCTATACAAGCATAACGATCATTAAGGCGTTGGCTGTCACGTAAAGGTTGATTAATCCATCGTCTTAGGCAGCGACTGCCCATAGTCGAGGATGTTTTATCTAAAACGCCAAACAAAGTATATTGAAGTTGTCCTGAAGGATGATAATCCAATTCAAGATTACGGCGACTGGAGGCATCCAATAAAATACTGTCATCACTGTTTTCAGTACAAATGCCTTGTATATGGGGCAGGGCAGTTTGCTGAGTTTCTTTAACATAAAGCAATAAAGCACCAGCGGCGGCAATGGCGGCGGGTAAGTGTTCACAACCAAAACCCTTTAAATCTAAGGTGTTGAATTGTTGCAATATGCGTTGTTTAGCGCTTTCTAAATCAAAATGCCATGGTAATCGTCGGCATAAACCGCTACGCTGCAGTAAGATGGCTGGTAATCGCCAGTCTTCACTAAAGAGTAGTTCTGCTGGATTTAAGCGGCCTAGTTCACTGAGCATTTGATCTTCAGTGTCCACTTGCTGCAAAATAAAGCGGCCACTGGTTAAATCTAAACTAGCAATGCCATAGTGTTGGCTGGCATTAGCGAGTGCATAGATTGCAATCAGTAAATTATCTTTGCGATCATCCAATAAGGCTTCATCGGTCACCGTGCCCGGTGTCACAATACGCACGACTTTACGTTCGACAGGGCCTTTAGTTATAGCAGGGTTGCCAATTTGTTCACAAATAGCAACCGAGACGCCTTTTTTTAATAATTTAGCTAAATAACCTTCGGCGGAGTGATAGGGTATGCCGGCCATAGGGATGGGTAAACCCGCTGATTGACCGCGACTCGTTAAGGTAATGTCTAAGAGTTGCGAGGCATTTTTCGCATCATCAAAGAATAGCTCATAAAAATCGCCCATACGATAAAATAATAAAGTATCGGGATGATCGGCTTTGATGCGCAAATATTGCTGCATCATAGGCGTGTTTGGGGTATGGGATGCTTGTTTTATTGTCATTAGGCTATTTTAGCCGAAGTTAGCTGAGGTCACATCATGGATCATGAATTATTTACACTTGCTCAGTTTGTGGGGCAAGCACTTCAAAGCCAACAAAAGAAGCTGGTAACCGCTGAGTCATGTACCGGAGGCTGTATAGCTCAAGGGCTAACCGATGTGCCTGGAAGTTCGCTCTGGTTTGATCGAGGTTTTGTGACTTACAGTAATGCCGCAAAAATACAAATGTTGGCTGTAAAACCAGAAACGCTAGAGCGCTACGGGGCAGTGAGTGCAGAAACAGTAATAGAGATGGCTCTAGGGGCTTTATGCCATAGTGATGCCGATGTTGCGATAGCGGTAACGGGTATTGCAGGGCCTAGCGGAGGTTCAGAAGAAAAGCCAGTAGGAACTGTGTTTATCGCTTGGGCAACTAAAGCTGTTGGCTATAAAGTGATACAAGAAAACCTTGGCGGTGATAGGCAGGCAATCAGACGCCAAACGGTGGTTCTGGCTCTTAAAGGTTTAGTAGACTTGGTTAACGTTTAAAAGCCAAATTCTGATTCATCAAAATCATCGAACTGTTCTTTTAAACGCTTTTTTTCCCAATAGATTTCAATTTTTCTGCGGGTGTCTCTTTTAACATCAACTTCCTCTAAGCTTTCAGTTAAAGAAATAAATTCACCGCCTTCAAAAACGTCATCAT